>JAPOHM010000174.1 GCA_029979405.1 Methanobacteriota archaeon | reverse complement strand
GTTTCGAATTGATTCCTTCGTTGGCAATGCTTGGATTTGCAGCGGCTGTAATCGCTAAACGTAGGTCTGATGAAGACGATGATGATGACGAAGCCGAATGGCTAGAGTCTGCACCTGGTTTGTAAAAACAACTTACCAAATAATACATAATCAGCCTCGTAAAAGGGTTGTATTGATAACGCATAAGTTATCGTAATGATTTAGCAGTGGTGATGTTATGAGTGGACTTTTGGATAAAGCAAACGAATACAAAGATTCTGTACATCAAGGCGACAATGTAGGTTCAAAGGTAGTAAATGACCCATCGGCAATTATCAGTGCATACGAAATGGGTAAAAAATCTGCGGAAAAGCAGAGCAAGACAAAACCAGATCCGAAGCCAGTAAAGGCGGAGCCGGAAAAGAAACCTGTAGAAAAGAAACCCGACCCGTCTCCGAAACCAGTCAATACCGCGACTTCGGGCGGAGGTGACTTTGTCGATAAGGCGGAAAAGTGGACTGACGTTGACAAAAAAATAATCATCGGAATGCAAATAGCAGCTGTAATTTTCGTGTTATTCAGTCTATTCAAAGTATTACAAGATGGATGGATATACGCTACTATAGTTGACCGATTCCTATCTTTTACTATCATTTTAGTAGGATGGGGTCTTTATGCGGGTTCCAATAAATTATCAAATTCCTATACCACTTTCAAAGCGTCCTTTTCAGCAATAGCACTTGTAGTAGTATACATTGCGGCATCGGTTGGTACAATGTTTATCGTAGCGGGAGGCGGAGTGACAATCGCCAGCGTGGAGTTAGATGGTTCTAACAACGAACTTGACCTCAAATTCTTTGGCCCAACAGGTATGGATTACACTGTGGAAATCTTTGTTGATGGTTCAGTTAGTGCCAGCCACGAATCTTCAATAAATGTTGATAGAGGGAGCCATTCAGTACCACTTGCTGATTTCTGGGTCGGGAACTCTGAAGATATGGCTGAGAGTAAACTCCTAACTTATGAAGTCAAAGTTACCTCCGAAGGTGGTGAAGCAACGTTTGATTTCAGTCACTTGATGAACAGGGAAGTCGATACTGGATTCGTAAGAATCAATGAAAAGTTTACCACCGATACAGAAACTGGAGAAAAGACTTACACTGGTATCAATGTTGAAATGATAATCGGAATGGGAGACCCTGATGCGTCTTTCGGTTTTGACAACAACACGTTCATAGGAGTAGAGCCAAAACCCATCGAATCTGATTGGACAGTTGGTCTGAAAGTCCTAAAAGGTAGTTCAGAGACATATAGTTATGATCTAATTACAGCTGAAGAAGGAATAGTTCCAGGGTTAGGAGAGTTTTCTTTCAATTGGGTACAAATGCCTGGGACTTATTCAAACGATATGTCAATCCTTGACAGAGACGATTTCTACAGTGGAGATGGTTGCTACACCTTTGAAGTGAAAATAATCAATGAACTTGGAGAAACCTATACTACCTCTGATTCCCGTATCGAATTCTTCTGGGATTCGAACGAGGGAAGCCAAGCTAGTGAGCCAGCATCAGAGTGCTGATTCATTCAATAGTTCCGACTTCATCGTCAGATTCAGGAACAACATCCGAATCACCCTCGAAGTCAATTTCATCTTTAGACCGAGAATAAATCATGAATCCTACGTAGCACACAACGGCCAACACAATGCCCATTGCTATGGGTATTATCATACTTGAACTCTCATCGTCAACTTCTTCCCATGATACAACACCAGTGCTTGCTGAGCTTGCTGTAGGGTCTAATACTTCGATGGAGTACAGTTGATACGGTACAAAAATACTGCACTCAAGGGTTAGATCTCCTTCTACTGCCGAATCCCAATTCATTGGGATTTCGATAGTTTCGCCAGCTCCCACTGTGTAAGGAACATTTACTCCAACGTTTGCTTCAACACCATTTGAGAAACAATCTACTAAGAAAGTAGCAGGTGCTAAGCCCTGGTTTGAAACAGTTGCCATTACTCCTAATCTGCTATTGACACTATTTTCATCATCAGATTCGGCCAGGCTGTCAAAACTTAGCAGAGGTAGGTCAATTTCCATGTCGAAGTGATTTACACGAGGTAAATCAGCGATGTTCTTTGTGTAAATTCCCCAAGGAGTAGATAGGACTAATTCCCCACTAGCACTTTCTTGGTAGATGTCGCCATTTCCATCTTGCCATTCGATGATTCTTACACGTTCATTGTAACCGATTTCAATGACGTGGTCTCCATAATTTGCGAAGTTACCTGTTGAATTATCAGTAATCTGTGAAGAGTCAACTGCATCATAGCCCAACCCATAACCTCTGAATGTGACGTGGCTATTTTGAACTCCAATAGTTCTACTGCTGAGTAATCTTATCCAATTGTCGGTTGTTCCACCAGTACCGGTACTACTATCCCAAGTGATTTCTGCATCATCCCATACAATGACGTCTTCGTCAGAAATTCCTCCCGAGAGGGATGAGCCAGTAATAGCCAATGATCCGTAGACATTTATTGGTCCGGTACTCGTCAAGTCAGCATTTGTTATGGTACAATTTCCAAAGCAATTTATCTCAGCGCCATAGATGTTGCCTGTAACTTCTAAATCTCCGTATACGTCGATCGTCCAAGCTTTGTTTCGGTCAGGAATAACGTATGACGTTCCGTTACCAGTTAGGACATCGGGAGTTCTGATTTCTGGAGTACTTCCAGTTGGCGATAATTGAATTTCAGATATCGCAATCAACCAAAAACCAGTGTGCGTGAAATTCACTGTTATGTTATCTACATCCATGTCCATAGTGTAATTGAAAGTTTCACCTTTCCATTCAAATGATTCATTATTGATTTCAATTGTGATGTTGTAATAAACCTCTTCTGCAAAGATAATTCTCATTATTCCTTCAGGTCCAAGGTTACCGATTGGTACAACCATTTCGGTTTGTGGGTCAATGTTCAATTGAGGTGGAGCATTAGCATTCATCTCTCCACTGACTATCATTGTTGAGCCCTCTTCGACTACAAAATTAGAGCCATCTTCAATATTGTAATTCCCACTAATTTCCAAAGTAGCTCCGTTTGATACGGTGTGATTGCCTGAGATGCTACCATTTGCACTTAGATTCTGGTTCGAATCATATTCAGTTGCCGATACTGAGTGCAGGCTAATTAATATCAACATAGACATTAGAATTGCTCTTCGCATGGTTGTGGGATTTACTCATAGCAAATGAATGAAACGCTACAAAGTTCAGTAAGGCACATCTTTCCAGCCAATTTTGTATCCTATCAGATTAAAGGACCTATGCAAAATTGGAGT
>JAPOHM010000199.1 GCA_029979405.1 Methanobacteriota archaeon | reverse complement strand
TCCTGAATGTTGTCCGACTGGAATATAAGCGTCCATTTTTGTCAATGTATTAGGATATATTGCGTCTGCGATGGCTATTTTTGTGTCACCACTTTCGCTCATTAAGTAAGAGCCAGAAACTACGCCAGAAATCAGATATCTCGTATTATTATCTGCTTCGTCGAGAGTAGATTTTGGGTTCATAGAAAGATATCCAAGGATGTTCTCTGCATCAGTTATGTCAAGAAGTTGAACAGAAGAAGAACTGGCAGAATCTACACACCACCCGGCATAAGATGTAGACCAAACAAGTCTACCACCATATGTAACAAGATCTCCTTGGTATCCAGTTAGGTCTGGAGTATTCAACAAGCAAGCTCTCAGTTCCCCATTAGGCTCGATTATTTCATCATCATCAATCATCCCTTCAAGGATAACCAAAGCGCCAGAGTTGTATGACCACGTTTGATAATTAGACCAACCAATTTTTGTTGGAACTGGTTCATGACTTCGAACAACTCTGATTTCAGGGCCTTGAACGTGCATTGACCACTGAAGATATTTCTCTGAGTAATCCAATGTTGCAGTGACCTCAACCTTCTGACCCGATTCAAGCCACTGACCAGGAGCAGAATGTATAATCATGTTCATTTGATATTCTTGCATCCCGTAAGATGGGTGGTCCCTCAATGTTAGAGATGTGAATGTTGAATCAGGGTTAACAGGTTTCGAGATGTATCCGGAAACAGTTACAGTGTCACCCATGAAGTCTTCTGGTGCTTTTGCTATTGCTGAAATGGTTAGTTCAGGTGCTTCTGGAACATCTGCTTCATCCCAAGAAACAGCCCCACTTCCAATTGCTTGAATCCATATCTTGCCATTGTAAACAATCACGTCCCCCGTCACCTTTATGACGGTGCCAAGCATCGGAATTTCAGCAAAATTGTACCATCTTAATTGAGCGACACCAGTCGAATCTTCAACCAATATATTCACTCTGTCTTCACCCGATGAATATGGGTCTTCGACCCATGAAACTACACTCCCTCTAATCGATACGACTTCGTTTGAATGCTCAACTAAGTCTTCAATAGCAACGAGTTCAGGTTCACGGACCATCGCATATGCATTCAGGGCTGCAACTAAAACAATTGATATTGAAAACATCACCCAAAGCCTCTGCCCTCTTAATTCGGGACTGTCATCTAACAATCGGTCAAGAACTCCAGAAACCCCGCCTCCTGTGTCGGAACCGTGAACTTCAACATACTCGCTATGCTGAATTTTACCATCGGAATTTTCATCGTATTTGTTGAAAACACTATCAATATCCATTTGTGTTTTATCTGTTTCAATTTTGCTCTCCTCGGCCGTTTCAACCGGCCCAGTGGCTTCGCTCATACACCTTCCAAATCATCTAATTCAATATCACTTTTGTAGGGAAAGGACTTGATAATAGAGACGAAACGGATAATCATGAGGGACAGGGTGATTAGAGATGAAATTCATCGCGACATCCTTATCCCAAGTCATATCTCCAGACTAATTGATACTAAGGAATTTCAAAGGTTGAGGAATATACAACAATTGGCAACTTGTCATTATGTATTCCCTGCTGCAACCCATAATCGGTTCTCTCACAGTCTAGGTGCATACCACTTAGCTGGGAAATTATGTGAGCATCTATCTGAAGTTCAACCTGGTATTATTTCGAAAGAAGATGCGGAATTAGTATCCATAGGGGCTCTGCTTCATGATATCGGACACCCGCCATTTTCACACCTCTTAGAGTCTGACAAGGTATTTGCTACATTTCATTCTCATGAGGACTGGGGAAAAAAGATTCTAGAATCAACAGAAACAGACATTGGTAAGGTACTAAGAGAAATCTTAGGTGATGACAGAACAGAAAGATTGTTTGCATTGTATTCTGGAAAGTCTGAATCCAATGGCGAAGAAATTCCTCCATTCCTAAAAGAAATTATTAGTAGCCAGTTAGATGTTGATAGGATGGACTACATGATTAGAGACCAGGCGAATACTGGTGCCCAAATAGGTGGATTTGATTCATCTCGCGTTATCAGAGCGCTAAGGGTAAATGAGGATGGTAGATTGTATGCAAAAAAGTGGGGCTTGCCTGCGATTGAAGCCTATTTGGTAACAAGATATCACATGTACAATCAGGTCTACTTTCACAAAGTTAATCAGTTAACACAAGAGTACCTAATTCGTGTTTTGTCCAGAGCGAGAAAACTCGCTGTTGAAGGAAAATTGGAACTCAGTAGTTCACTTTGGAATATGTTGTGCAACGATGAATTATCTGTCAAGGACTACGTGAAATTGACTGATGCTGATATCAACTCAGTCTTGATGGATTGGTCTGAATCAACAGACGATGAATTAGCAAAATATGCTGATAAACTTGTTTCGCGCAAAGATTATCATAAATCTATAAGGATTTCAGATTTGACTGAAGAAATGAGTTCAGTAGTAATCGAAAAAATCAAGCCGGTTGTCGTTAATTCAGGATACAGTGAGGAGGAAATAATAATTTCCAGTATCAGAAAGAAGGGGTACAAACCATACAGTCAGGGCATAATCTTGGAAGATGGTAGAGATGTAGTTGAGCACTC
>JAPOHM010000228.1 GCA_029979405.1 Methanobacteriota archaeon | reverse complement strand
TATTGGAGTGAGGAGAATTCTAACATTTGGAGAGAGCTAGTTTCTACTCTTTCTATTCATGGTAATACTGGAGAGTTGGATTTGCCACTTCCTGGAGGTGCTAATCTTTTGATTATCGGAGAAGAGAGGGTAATGTACATTGATCACATAAGATTACCTGGTCCACTTCCATTACTTGATATCGCTATCTGGCTATCATCTCCAGATAGAATTAGAGTAATCTCTGATTGGAAGTTGTTCCTCTGGGCTATGTCATGTTGTTTGAGAGAGTGTACTCCAGGATCTGTCGAAAATTGGTCTGAATGGTTTCGGCACAACACGTGGCAGGGTGTTGAGCCGCACATGATTCTACAAGACGGGTTCAGTCCTGAGTCACTAAGACACCCATATCTTAGGTGGATTAGAATGATAGAAGGTGAACAATTTCCTGAGAGGCCAAGACGAGAAATTGTTGATGGAGATTTAGATATAATCCTAAATCAGGGAGGGAATACTGGGGAAAGATGGGCTGAGATAATTACTGGGACTGCTAATGGTAGAAGCAAAGTTCTGCATCAAACAACCGTGCCAAAGTTAGTTGTTGTAAACAATCGTTTTTGCTTACTTGCACTAAGTCGGGGTAAACCATCAGCCATACCATTAGTTGTTGACCCGAGAGTATGGAGGCTATTGATGTCCTGGACTTTCTCACCTCCAAATTCTACTGAAGCAAATCTATTGAACGGTTTATTTTGGAGTTGGAATTCCCCCGATGAAATTTGGACTCCTGATGTTAACCAAAGTAGATCTATACAGTTTCTGAAGGACACTGTAGAGTCGCTAGGAGATTGTTCTTCTCTAATTCCTGAAAAGTCCAATGAGAAGAATGCACTCAGAGTCAAGGCGCTCAGCGGAATGACCTACTTGATTACACCAACCGCTAGTGCGATGAAATACACTGTTAGAGCAATACCTCATGAATCGATGATATCGGAAGTTGACGAAAGAGGGATTTCTATCTGTATAGATAGCGAAGCATCGAATTCACTTCCGGCAGGAGACGTAGTTGTAAGTTATCTGTTGTCTTTACGAAATGATACAGTTAGTCAAAACCAAATTTTCACCATTGGACACCTTCTTGCTTTGTTAGATTTATATCCGAATTGGCAAGAAAGAACTCATGGCAATCCGAATTGGTGGGATGAGCTAGTCAAAAGATACAACCCCGAGGACGCCCATGAAGAATATCTTGAGGAAGATCACGAAGAATATCTACATGGAGAAGAAGATGCATACTGGGAAGAAGAGGAAGTTTACGAAGAAGTGGACGTATACGAAGAGATGGAACATAATCTTCATCATAATGTCAGACAAATAATTCTCCAACAATTGAATGCGATTGAAAACGACGAACGTAAGGATCAATTTCGTCGAGCAGTTGGAAACCTATTTGTTAGATTTGGGGGAATGATAGCGGATTTGGAGGAATCAGAATGAGTTCTTGCAAAGGCTGTGGTGTTTCCGAAGAAAGGGATTTTTGTGACCTTTGTGATGTCTTGATACCGGCTATAGGAGGAACCTCCTTACACCTAGTTCCTAAAGACCATGAAATGAATTCCGCCGTATCGAGAATTGGATTAAAGAGAGGGCACAAAGGGATATTTTGGTCAGAACTTGACACTAGCCTTAGAGACTCAATTGAATGGATAAAGTCACCGAGAGAAATACCAGATTCACATTGGATTATCGACCCCCCTGGCCCGTGGTATCTGGACGATGAAATGAAGGATGAAATAGAAAACGGGAGAGACTTTGATGGTAATTTTTCAGCAAGAAGGAGATTACAACGAGGTGGCATACTGCCTGATGGGAGCTACCTAAGTTGGGCTAATGGACAGTTTCTATTAGATGGGATTCCAATTTCAGTACCGTACCTTACACTAGAGAAATTAGTACAACGGGATGGTGCTGAAGAGTTCGATTGGAGAAGTTTCCTCCTGTCGTTGAATATAGCATGCTCAAGGATTGCACCTAATCCGAGACGAGCCCAATTCCTGACTGAGGGCCGGCGTTATGGAAAACAGGTTTCACTACATCCTGTTGTCCATTACATAAAACCAGAATTTATCAATCAAGAATTCGG
>JAPOHM010000130.1 GCA_029979405.1 Methanobacteriota archaeon | reverse complement strand
TTCGGTTTATACGAACTTCACGTTTGAAAGACTACTAGATGATGCTATTTCTGTAAAGAACAGTAATGATGAAGTTCGTAAATTTGAGATGCAATCAATTCTCTGTGGCACAATGGATAAGGAGGAGCGTATTTTGTGGGGAGACACGCCTTCAAGAATTGATGACTTAGAAGATTCAATAATTCTCATTCCCTATGAGTTACTTAGAGACGCGCCTCACATGTGCTCACAAATATTGTTCCCCTCTCCGCCGGTGAATGACACTTCTGAAACATCACTTGGTGGTGGTTGGCTTCCATGAGAATCGCGGTAGGTTCTCTTGCCAAATATGGGCCTTGCTCAAAGGCGATAGAAGACTCTTTGTATTCGTCGAATGGTAAGAAAATTACGGGTTTTCCAGAAAAGATGCCTGCTAGAGAATCAAGTAAGTTAGGTACTGCCTTACATGAAATAATTCAGGACGTACTTTCTCAACCGAAAGATTGTCGTGAATCGAGCAAAAAACGTATGCTTGAAATCCTATCTCTCATGCGTTCAGAACGTAGAATTCCCTCAGAAATAAGCGAGATAATTGGAGAAGATTTTCTCGTGGGAAGTTATGAAAGCAAAATGATTCAAGATCTTGCAAATAAAGGCGAGACATTGTTACACAATGCCTTTGGATTGTTAGAGAAACTTGAGGCAGATAACGCCGGTTCAGAGTCAAAGTGGGAGGTGAAGATTGAACATTGCGTACATTGCGATGATGACCAAGATTCATATTATCATGAAATTTTTGGAAAAAGTACAGAATTACGTGGCTATATTGACCTTGTTTTCAAATGGGAGGGGATTGTTGTGCTCGGAGAGATTAAATCTGGAATGATTTCAGAGGAGTCCGAAAAGATATGGCGCCGTCAAATGGCAGCATATATGGAAATATGGAAAGATATATACGAATCTGAGACAATAGATGGTTACATCATCCATCCATCCATCTACAATGGATATCAAGAAGTTGATGCAAGCGAATCTCCACTAAGTTTCAATCATACAGATGAAACTTCGAGACTTTTAAATGAGGGTTGTGATTACTGTAATTTAAGAACGAGGTGCCCTCTCTACAATGAATAATCATTTGTTCCTTCGGAACAAGGGAAGTATACTTCCAATAATATTTCTTTTCTTCTTTACGCCAACAAAATCTGACAGTTTTTTCTGTTCTAATTCGAAATTTAGTTTGTGATCCACTCCAATCTCATGCCCTCCGCGATCAATGAAGTGAGGTATTTCGTGAGAAATTAAATAATCAATAGCGAAGCCAGTCCAATAATCCTGCTTACCTTCTGAAAAAGAAGGGTATGCCTCCCATTCGAAACCGGGTCGCTTAACGTACAATGTTCCAGATGCTTTCATATTGATTTCATTTTCCCATCTTCCCATTTCATTATCATACCATCCCGATTTACCTCCATTTGAGGTATGGTCTTTCTTTAGTCTAAATTTGATACCTATTAGTGTATCAAGGTGGGGTGACAAGACCTCAGCAACCTCAGGTGGGCATTTTGGTAATTTTGTGTAGTTACTAATTTGGTACTGTAGTCTAAGGTATGTGCCATTTTTGAAGCTAAGTTGAAAGTTGATTGGACGTTGAGAATATTTCCTATTCAAATCACTAGCAACTATCTTCAATTCATCGTGCCATTCTTGTGTCCAATCAAGTCGGACAAGATCCGAATGACGAATTTTATATTCCCACGGAACAACACTCGCATCTTCTTCCGTAATCAAGTACATTTCATAACTATCAACAATTGCCTCAATGTCTCTCTTTTTTGAAAATTTACCAGGCCTTGTCAGGCTTGGAAATGCATCAGTAGATGTCTTTTCGAAGTTCCAGACAATCAATAATTTCGGTAATTTGTCTGCAGTCCATCCATCTATTGAGGAAAGTCGCAAACTCCTTCCAGAAGTGATATTTCGCGACTTGTTTTCAGATTTCTCAAGTCGCCTCAACCAGTTTATTGTAGATGCCACGCTATCGTGCTTGCTAAATCATTCAGAGTTATAACCTCGTAGTGCACTCATTTTTCCGAATAAGGAATTAGTCTTACATCCAAAAACCCGCTCATGCGGAGTCATATTGATGGTTTTCAATAATGCCATATCTATCTCTTGCAACAAATCTTGTTTGAAATTATAATTGATATTTGGGATCTGCTTGCCAGCATTATGTTTGAAAACCCTACAATCGTCAACAGCATCATCCAATTTTCTACTGAATTTTGCAGCACTTTTGTTGTCTAAACTGAGTATTGGGAATGACAATATGTCTTTCATTTCTACTTGGAAACCATTACCATTGACCCTCCACCACCAATAAAACAGGTTACTATTCAACGTCGAATGAACGATGTGATAGTACTCTTCATAAACTCGCAATTGAATTGTATTTGGCCTTTCAAGATCGAACGGTACTGCGGTTATGAAATATCGAATGGCTTTTGGTATGAACAAAACTCTACCACCTTCTTTGACTATGGTGTCAGAAATTGTATTCTTTTGGCGTTTCAATTTACGGAACAACTCAAGATCTTGTTTGTTTTCTAACATTGGTATTGCACCATTGTGAATGTCATTTTTAGCTATTCGAATTTGACTGAGATTCCTGAATAAATCATCTCGTTCTTCTCTCCGCCGCCATCGCAAGAGAGGCGAGGTATAGATTGAGTTTTTCTCATTGCGATTCA
The DNA here is from genome assembly GCA_029979405.1 of Methanobacteriota archaeon. The sequence goes on along the minus strand of JAPOHM010000130.1, from coordinate 2,113 downwards.
AGAGTAATATCGTTGTTCGTTGATTGATGTTCGTATTTGTGTTTGATTCTATCTTTCCTTGATCGAATAAGAAATCTGGGACACTGTCAAAAATCTGCATTCTCAATGAAGAATCATCATCAATCAAACGCTGTCTAAGTGGCATTGTTTCTTTGGATGCAACAATGCTTTGCGGAACTATGTAGCATAATAATCCATCATCATTCAATAGATTCAAGCCTAATTCAGTAAATGCGCAGTATAGGTTTCTTGTACTTGCCATAGTAAAGCCTTGCAACGTTTCTGGCTTAACTCGTACATATGGAGGATTTCCAAATACTACATCGAAGCCTGATTTTACATCAAAGCCTGTATGGCTGCTCCACAGTGTTGTATTTTCACAAGAACCAACTCCCAAACTATCACAATTTGCTAGATTTAGGTCAATTCCTGACTCAGGGCAACCAGCAGATATCCACAAAACCACTTTTGCTAATTTTAGAGCCTCAGAATCAATATCTGCAGAATAAATTACCTTACTACACACATCAAACCTGAATCTCCTCTCGTCTTTTAATTTCCATTTTCTCGCTGCTTTCTTCCAGAGTATTCTAATCAGTTGAGAACAGAATGCTCCAGAACCTACAGCAGGATCTAGCACTTTGAATCTCATCAAGGCTTCTAGGGATTCACACCGACCTAGTATTTTTTTGACTATTTCTGAACACATATACTCAGTTACGTCATATGGGGTGTATATCTTTCCAGCGTCCCTTCTCGCAGGGTCATGTACTAGCTTCACCTCATCGTCTTTCCATATGGCTCTATGGCCTGAGAAGAGTTCTGAAACTCCGCCTAGGTCTTCTTCAGCAAGTGTAGTTTTATTTTCTAAAATGAACCTTCTAACATTCAAAATAGATTGCCTTTTTTCGTCCTTGATTATTTCATCAATATCTTGTTCAAAGAGCGATAAAACATGACCATTATTCACCAATTCTTCAGGAATCTTTCTTGCAGTAATTGCTTCCACTGCGTTTCCTAATGTAATTTTCAGCGATGACAAATAGCTTATTCTCATATCCATTTCTGAAGAATGGGGGTTAGTACGTTCCTGAATTTGTTCAATTATCGCTTCAGAGCAAAGACTAGTCAGCAACTTACGAGCCTTGCTCCGAGACAACTGACTGACCATATTACGTTGCCATCGTCAAGGGTATTTAAGCTAATGGAAAGAAAGTCCTTTATCGATAAAGTGTTGCGTAGTAATATGGTTCTAGAAATCCCATCACATGATAGTTCTGTTGCGTGTATCCATGGCAATTTACAACATGTGCCAAAGATGCCGGGATGCTACTTAATTTGGAGAGGTGAAGAACTGATTTATGTTGGAGTTTCAGGTAAGACGTGGACTCAAAAAGATCCTAAAACTAGCCATCTAAGCCATAGGTTATCTGATCACTTTGGGGGGACCAAATCTGATGTTTTTCCCATAAAAGTATTCGAAAGAATTGTTCTCAACCAGATAACTCGAGACGAGATTCAATCAATTACAAATGGAACAATAGAGATACGACATTTAGCAAGAGATTACATCAGAACAAATTTGACATTTACTTTTGCAACAACTACTGACTTCAAACTAGCTGAGAAGACTGAGAAACTCATTCGCAAGGGCAGTTTAGGGCAGAAGCCTTTACTCAACCCATTGGATTGAAATAGGTCTAGGACACACCGTGCCCTGTGTCTTTTTTGAGAAATAATCGCTGAATGGATATAGTTGGAGCACTTGGAACCATCATGAGCGGCCTTGGAAACAGAAAGCGAATGTTTGGTGTTGGACTGTTGACAGTCTTGATGATGACAGCTGCAGGATGCACAGAATTGATGGAAGAGACTGAGATTGAAACTCCAACTGGAGATTTTGATCTGTATGAAGGTGATACAAGCACTGTCACACTCGAGATCTATCATGGTGAGAGTTTGGCATCTGCAACTGCAAATTACTCGATTACGATCCAATTGAATCACGTTGATGCACCTATGCATGCCGACAACTTCCGACAACATGCCTTGGATGGAAACTACAACAACGTCACCTTCCATCGAATCATTGATGATTTCATGATTCAAGGTG
>JAPOHM010000127.1 GCA_029979405.1 Methanobacteriota archaeon | reverse complement strand
GAAGTAGCAGTCGTATTGATTCTACACACGCAAGATGGGGTAATTCAGGGACAAGTAAGCTACCCTGTACTTCATCGGGGAGACATCGTGGCATCCGTATCACTAGTATTGTCGGAACATTATGCTAATCGAAGGCCTCCAAAGACCTTGCTAGTGCCAGCACCTCTAACCGATTCGATGAACGATTGGCTTAGTGAAAGAAGAGGAAAGAAAGTGACAGTACGTAATCCTCAGCGGGGTGAATTAGCAAAGTTGCGAGCAATGGCGGACGCGAATGCGGAAATTCAGGCAACTCGTCAGTCAACCAAGAGATCTGGTAACTTGGAACAAATGGCTGCAGACCAAGCCGCAAAGGTGCACGGATTCGACTCACTGGACCACATTGTATGCTTCGACATGGCTCAAATTCAGGGCAAAGAAAGAGTAGGGGCCGCGGTGGTATTCCGAAACGGTAGGCCATCGAAAAAAGAGTACAGAACATATCGCGTGAAAACTGATGTTGAAGATGATTTGAGAATGATGCAAGAAGTTGTTGAACGATGGTTGAAGCGTCAACAGGAGTGGCCGGATTTATTGTTATTAGATGGTGGAGAGACACACCTCAAACATATTCATGCAATGCTAACAACCCATGGATTGGGTGACCGTTTTCCAATTGCAGCATTGGCTAAGAAAGAAGAAACACTTTGGCGTCCAGAAGTAGATCCTGTAAAATTAGACAGAAAATCTAGAGTTTTGGTTTATGCTCGTGACGAGGCCCATAGATTTGTCAATACATACCACAGAAAACGGCGTTCAAAGGGCGGTCTGAAGAGCCCACTCGAAGAAGTCGAAGGTCTTGGGGCAAAGAAAATCCAATCACTATTGCGTCATTTTGGGGGAATGAAGGGAATAGAACACGCAACTGAAGCGCAATTAGCTGCTACTCCCGGAATTGGTAGGGCTTTGGCACAGCGAATATTCACCCACCTACATGGATGATTATTCTGGGTCTTCTTGGTCCCACCAATTGGAAGATTCAGTCTTGCTATCATCAGGGTTTTCAATAGCCAATTTTTCTTCCAATTCTCCCATTTGTGCGGCTAATTCCAATTCCAACATTTTCTCTTCAATTGCTTCTTTTTCACTTTTGGAAGCAGCCTTCCGGGCCTTTCTTCGTCGTCGCCATCGACTTATAGCTAGACCTAAGAATACAAGAATCACCAAAATGTATTGAGCAACCTCGCCAAGAATGAAGATATAACTCACTTCAATACTCCAAGATATGGTATCATGTTGACGATAACATTGTGGCCAATTTTCCGCCTCGTGGCAAACAGGAGTTCGATAACTCAGAACCTGTTTACCATCAATTACCTCAACATAACCCAGCCCTTTTTCACTTTCAAATTCGAGTAATCGAATTGAATCAGGCATTGTAATTTCTAATCTAGCGGAACTTTTGATTAAGCCCCAAAGAGTATTTTCCATGATCGGCGGGACTACTGAATAGAATATTGCGCTCTCAGAACTAACTCCGAAATCGGAGAATTGAAGCCCTAGGTCGGCAAAAGCAGATGCCAGTGGATTTGCCTCGACTGTAGCAGGAGCGAAACTAATCTTTACTTCATCTTCGACTCCATGGATTAGAGCGACGCTTAACGATGATGTCGATACTCTGACACCTATCTCGACCGGGTTAGTATCACTAATTTCCATATTCAAAGGCATTTCCATTGATGGTATTTCTAATGAGATTGGAAGCGGTTCAATATCCAATTTTGAATTGAGAGTTTCTGAACCTAAAATAAGGTCCTGAGAGCCTATTTTTTCTATCTCCTCAAATGCTATTTCGACCTCATCCATAAGTGCATTAGACAAGCCGATTAAGCCATAATTCGAAACCTCAAGATTGTAATCTCCACTAGCTAAGGGAATTGTTGCCTGAAGATCTGAACCTTCCAATAAGCCCCCAGATTTTCTATCTCCAATTGCAATTATTCTACGAATTATGTCGGCAGGAATTGGACTAATCTCCATGTTTTCCTCTTCTAGGTCGACACCGAGGCGGTATATTTCCAGGGTGACTTCGGCAGTAAATTCAAACTCCACAGCAGATTTTGTCTCCCTTATTGCAACCCTCTTTATTTCCAAATCTACATCCATCGACACACAGGTATCTTGGGTCGAACCACAAATCAAATCCTCACTTTCATCGGTGCACTCAGTGGGATCGCCCACTCCTCCTCGGCCACTCTCTAGACAAATTGCATGCTGCCAATCATAAGGTCTAGAACCTCGTATACCCAGGTTTTCATTTGTAGTAGAATTAGAATGAAATTCTAAGATATCTGTATCGGATCCTGCTAGGTCTAACCATTCGGGTAATAGCACATACATGCTAGTATCAGTAGAGGGAAAATTTTCTGGTAAACCATCATTAAGGAAAGAGAGGTCAACCTCTAAATCTAGTTCCAATACACTCATTATTGAAGCCAGATCTTCATCGGTTAATATCGATAAATCTAGGCTAGAGATGTCTCCCTCTGCATGTTGAATAAATTGATTGACAATTTTTGACACCTGCATTTCAGACGGAATAGTACCTGTCTGTAAAATCACAGGATAGGTACTTGCCATTGCTCCAGAATTTCCCAGACAATATCTGTAAGCCAAATTTTCCTGACAAGTGGAACCAGGTGTGTGAATGAAATCTAATCCACCTGAATCATGTGCATTCGAAAAAAATGGGGTTTGAAATAATACATCTACTCCGAGATATTCAGTGAATGTTTCAGAAAGAGACTCTATTGGAAAAGAGGTCAACATATCATGAACGTCAACATCCAATTCGGAATCAAACATTCTTATTCCGTCAGAAGTGACCGAGTCTAATTTAATCGTTGAACTTTCGAGATTAAGTCCCCAATCAGCAAGAACATCAGCATCAAGATGATGAACATAAATATTCAGATAAAGACGGCTATTCATCCGATCTCTAAGATCTACATATACCTCCAATCGTAAAGATGGCCCTGCTTCACTTTGCCAATCGGGCGGGGAAACTCCACTATCCAGAGTAGCGACTAAGTCGACGATGGAAGGAGTAGACAAAGGAGAGCCTGCAAGATTGTCGATTGAAACTCTTGCTCCTGTATCCGCTTGGTCGCTTTGATTTAGTTGAAAAATTTCTGCTGGAGAATTAACTGAAGAAACTGTAGCAAATGAGGGAGGAATCATAACGTATTCGAGATAATGTCCTGAAGATGCGATTGTTGTAAAATTCGAAGTTACCTCACCTCCCATTAGCATTAATCCCTCCATCATCCTATCTACATCTCCAGTATTCGGGTCCATTCCGATATTTGTTGGATCGATGATTAGCGATAATGCAGAACGCAAACAAATGGGTGGAAAGAATGGGTTGTTATCTCTGTCTAATTCTTCATCGACTGAGTCGATGTCGGGGTTCATTGTACAAACTGCTTCTTCACGCGAAAAGAAAGAAATTTCAGTTGTGGGTTGAATTGGACCAATTGTAGCCCCAGGGAAATTTTCATCAATAATTTGTTCGATTAACTCTTCAACATAATCAATCATTTTGTCTTCTACAGAGGACCCGCCTCTTGCTAACTCACGATAGTTTCTGATGTAATCTGCTGGGATTCCATCCGATGGATCGCTATCACCCTCTAAGTCAAGATCAAGAAGCCCCAATTCATCTCTTGGTAACTCATAGATTCCGAATTCAATACTCATCTCGATAGTTGAAGCGGTTTCCATAACCATTCGAACCTGTCCTTCTACCCATTCATCAGTAACTGTTGCATCTAGGTCAGAATTGTAGTCGTCGCAGATTCCATTTCCACCATTCCAAGTCGAACATATGTCGTTGACCACTTCTGCGTCTCCGGGTGGTGGAGCGGCGGCTACTGTTTGCATCATCAGTAGCAGGACCAAGGGGACTGCCGCGCGGCGCATGCCGCGCGTATGGGCGGCCATATACCATAAGTCTGAATCCGGCATGCGTCGTCAGAGAGACGATGCATGAGCAGGATCCGCATGGTCGACTACGTGAATCCGTCGGCCAATTGATTCAGCAGAAAGGTGCTGATTCTTCTTTGTTGGACTCTCTTCCTAAGCGATGGGAAAAATTTGCCGATGTGGTATTATTGCCTCGTACGGCCTTCACGGAAGAGGGCTGGAATGATGTGCGTGGACCAGAATTATGGTCTGGAATTGCATCTGCCCTAAAGGTAAAACGGGTTGGAAAAATTGGTGAAATCGTAGGAGAAAAACGCGAATCAACAGTCGAGCTTCTGCACGGTGAAGATGATTGGGTGGTTCGAAGAGAAAATGGTATCGATTATGGTTACAACTTCACCCAATGTATGTTCTCCGCGGGCAATGTCAATGAGCGTCGTAGAATGGGTGAGATTGCAGGGGTCGGAGAAACCGTTGTCGACCTTTTCTCGGGGATTGGATATTACACACTTCCAATGCTAATAAAATCCCAAGTAAACCATGTTCATTGTTGCGAGTGGAATCCAGTAGCGGTAAAGGCGCTGGAGTGGTCTTTAGAAAGAAATAATGTAGCCAATAGGTGTACTATTCATGAAGGTGATAATCGTTTGACTGCGCCGAATTTATCAGGCCAAGCGGATAGAGTAATCCTTGGTTTATTACCTACCGCAGAAGGCGGATTTGAATTGGCGATTAACTGCCTTAAGAAAATTGGAGGATGCCTTCACATCCATGGTATAGCACCCGCCTCTAATCACGATTCTTGGGTTGATGAAACAATCACCCAATTATCAAATTTAAATCACGATTTTTCAATTACGGAAACTTCTCAAGTTCGGGTAAAATCCTACGCTCCTCATTGGGATCATATTGTGCTTGATGTGAATTTGAGTCCTCGCGCGTGATGCTTC
>JAPOHM010000182.1 GCA_029979405.1 Methanobacteriota archaeon | reverse complement strand
TATTTTTCATGTTATCTTCAAAGATGTCTGAAAGTCCTGAACCATCGTTCATTACTACGTGAACTTGAATAAATTTCAACCCAAACGCAAGAGGTTTGATTTCGCAAAGTTGGACATTGTATGTATCATCATTCATCGATTTGATTTGGTCTGCTATTTCTTCCGCAGAAACGTCTTCAACATCAGAATCTGGCATTACTTTGTAGGTGATTGCTACCATTCCCATTTAATCAACTCCTCAAGGCCCCTGGAATCCACAGGTGCAAACATATGCTACACCTTGATTTCTACAACGTGGACTGCGCCCGATTGCTTCACCACAATTTGGGCAGGGGAAAGTCGTAGAGCCTTTTTCAACTAATGGTACTCCTGAAGCTGTACAAACGGTTGCTCTGTCGGTCATAGTTACACCTCTGTGCAGGCTGGCCACAACCTCTCCCTCTTTATCCTTGCGCGAGATTTTAACGATCTAAAATCCTAATTTTACCTGATTTTCCAGTAGAAACTATCAATTCTCCATCTCTTTTCCTACACCATCCGTTCTCTATTCGAATAATGTCTCCTACCTGAGTATTTTCAATTTGTTCCGCCCACAATACGATACCTACTATTCCAGTTTCATCTCTTCCGCATGCAGCGGCAACGGCACCTGTGAAATTCGATGTCGAAATTAATCTTCTTGGATATATTCTCAATACTACTAAATCAAGACTTTTTACAACCGAATTAGGTTGAAGACTTTCGACTTTATTTTTTGCTTCAACATTTGCTTTCATTTTATTATTATTCATGTGCGCCAAGATTGATTTTTTGGCGCCCTTTCTATTTCCTGTATGGTTACTCTTTGCCATATATCGATTGAATCAAATCAAAGATAATGAAACCTATCATTGGATTAATGAAAGTGATCAATCATTTGAGGACTTTCGTTTGACTACAAATTTTGACCTTATTGGTTCTACATCCTCATCTGGTTGGAGGCCACCCTCTCTCTCCTCTAATGCAATTTCAAAGGCGGGCCTAATTTTCCAATCTGGCCCCTTTTTAGGAGTGTGATATTTGCAAATTAGATAAACTTCTGATGAAGAATTTCTACTTGCCATGGGAGAGAATCTCTTCACCACTTTGAAATGTGGCTTCACCAATTCAATCAATTCCTCGACACCAACTCCCTGAAACAATTTTGTTACAAAGTGGCCACCATATTTCAGGATTGGTAAAGAGAAATCAAAAACCTCAGCCACAAGCATTAATGAAACTGCTTGATCAATGTCCCACTTTCCCGTGATGTGTGGAGAAATGTCCGAAACAACAACATCGATTACCTCGGTATCAATTGCCTCGAGTACAGCAGTTTGTGTATGAATGTCAGTTATGTCTCCAACGATTAGTTTAGCACCCTCAACGGGGACACAGGATTGTAAGTCAACTCCGACTACTTTTCCGTTTTCTCCGACCAATTCCACTGCTACTTGCGCCCACCCACCAGGGTGACACCCCACATCTAGAACGCTATCCCCAGAACTAACTAATTTGTGCTTATCCTGAATTTGCTTTAGCTTAAACGCCGAGCGAGCACGGTAACCGCTTGCTTTGGCTTGACGACGCCAAGAATCTTGTTGGTGATTCTGAATCCAGCGGTCTGCCATGCTTTCTCCTCAACCCTCTCTGAAGGCATCACTATGATAACTTCATGGTCAAGTTTTACCTCGGGGTGAACAATGAGAGCTATTTTTTACCTCATGATGGTAATTATTTGCTCTACTCAGACAACCGTTGCGATGGTAGAAACAGAATATTCTGAAATTTACCTTAAACGAACAATTCTCGTTGAGGAAAGAACCGCTATTTGGTGCCCTTCCTGTGCAGAAATCGATCCTGAGTTAGAGTTAGTAGCAGATTCACATGGGTCACGAATAGCGATTGTTGGGTTGCACGTCAATGATGAATTTGAAAACGAAGCAAGTTTAAAGAGGATTGAATACCAAGAATTAACTGATTCTCAATCTTACGGTACACCAACATTTTTTGTTGATGGAATTAAGACTGCGGAAGGTTATGACGCATGGCAGGACGTACAAAAGAGGATTTTAACACAAGAAAACAGAAGGAGTAATCCTGATAGTATCAAATATGATTTGTCAAATAATTACCTCGAATTGCCCGCACCAGAATCTGGCCAATTAACTATAATGATCTTACAACATGATAAGCCAGTTCCAAAAGATGCAGATAATCCTGGAGAAGATACTCGAGACAGAGTCTTAATCGGAATGAAAATAATATCCAGCACAAATAACACTTCGAACTTTGGAGACTTATCTCTTCCCGAAACTTGGTCAATAGTTTTGATTCATGAACCAATTGAGGGAGGAGAACCTTATGGTGTCGTCGAAATTTCTAATAGAATTGTAGAGGAAATCGCAGATGAAAACATTCTCTTCATCGTAGGCACGTGTCTATTACTCGGTGTATTGATTACATTTTATCCTACAAAGTTCCATAATTCGGAAGAGGAATGATGGAAATTGTAATTTTATAACTGAAAAAACCATATTTTAATCGGAATGTAGTAAAAAATGAACAAAAAACCGAATCTTTGATAAAGTTGAACGTTGATATATTATCATGGAACGGACATATGACATATCTGAACACTACGAGACTGTTCTGAAATCTTGGATGGTTGAATTTACCGTCAAAGTGGATGAAGATTCTCACAGACACCTATCAATGATTATGGCAACTGATATTTCCACAGTACACCACCAATTGATGAGGGAATTAAGGAAAGAATATCATGACAGTGCGGCGGTTGATGTTACAGTTCACAGAATTGAACCTGTTACAACTAACACAGATGCTCTTTATTTTGAGGGCATATATGTGCCTTAATTTGAGGTATATGTGATAACGATATTTTGTCCATCTGCTAAGATCAATTTCTCATATGCATTACTTTCGACATCGTTTACTGTCATGTTGATTGTGCCATCTCTATATTCGAAAATTCCTGTTTCGTCGAAATGCTTACCCCATACGTCAAAAAATACCTCTAAAGGAACATCAACCTCTTGGTGACCCTCTACATGTATTTTCCCTGAGGC
>JAPOHM010000031.1 GCA_029979405.1 Methanobacteriota archaeon | reverse complement strand
GATAATAATTTCAGTAACGAGTCCAGACGTTGGAACTGTTTGGGCACTCAGAACACACCTATACAATAAGCAAGATTTGACTCAACTCAATCATTTAGATTCGATTGCTGGAATCGGACAGATGAATTTCAAACATCACTTACCCACGTTTGAATCACTTGTTATTACAAATTCTGTGGACGAAGCGCTTGAACCGATTCCACTAATGTACAGGTTTGTTTATTCTGAAAACTATTCTTCGGAATGGGTCAATGCCTCTATCGGAGATAGAATAAGGTCTCTTTCTGATTCGGATTACGTTGAATTTTCTTGGGATTGTGATTGCATTTGGTTTGCTTCTATGTCGAGATACAGGCACTATGATGCAGGTTGGGAACAAGATGCACCGAGTTTGCGACCCCTAACATCTATAAGCGACAATTCGAGTTATCCATTGATACAACTTGATGGAAGGATAGAGACTGGTGAATTAACTCTACATATGGGTGACTACAGAGACATGCTCAGAATCGAAACAACTGGTTGGAATGAATCTATTCACCTAATTGAAGTGATTGTAGAAGGTGACATTTTTGATTTAGAGGTTACAATTTATGATATTGACCAAAATACATGGGAAGAACTCGACAGTGTAACAAAATCATATTCCATGAATGATATTCGAGCATCTCTCGAGGTTGGAAGAGGGACACATTTCATACGAATACAACATGTGAATGGTTCTGATTCTATTGATTTAGAGAGTGAACCTGTGGAGTGGAAAATAAGAATCACTACTGCAGTAATCGATGAAGGTGAGGAGCCGTGGTTCCCACCATCTGATGAAGTTAAAGACGCTGCTGGGGTATTCTATTGGTTAATGGGAGCAATAATGATTATTCCATTCATATTTTTCTTAATACAGATACAGAGGGATAAACAATTTGCTGAAGATTTTGCGAGTAAGAAAAATCGCTTACAGTGGTTAAGTGAAAGATTAGACAAGGGAGAAGATATTGGTGCTGACCTATCTAGAGCTCTCAGAACAATGTCATCTCTTGAATGGGAAGACTCTATCAGGACTTGGGGAGCACCTGAATTGAGGCACATTACAAATGGTATAGACCTCGCATTATGGACATTGGACAGAAGGCTTTCAGATTCCGACGGAGTACCAATTTTGGTAGGAATAATGGCAATCGAAAACGAATGGAGTGTAGCAGCGATAAGATTTGAAGCACCCGAGGGTGAAGCATGGTCTGTGACTTCTGTTGAGCCAAAACTATTGTTCCGAAATGATGAGGTTTTCCTTGACACGATTGCTGCTGGGTCAAGAATTTTCATAAAACTCGATCTTAAAGGAAATGCATCATCATTAGATGTCCATGTTTCAGGTATGATGAACTATGAACCAATAGCTGCGAAGCCAAGTAATACACTAAACATTCACTACGAGGAAGAATAATCAGTTTCTTCTCTCCTCTGCGTCGTCAATTATCTTGTCGATGATGTCACTTTTTCCATTAAGTGAATCTCGGAGTTTTTCTAATTCATTCTTGGTTGACTTATCTAATTTATTTGGCATGAATAACTTGCACAAAATTACCACATCACCTCTGCCAACTCCACGGCTTGAGGGCAATCCTCTTCCATAAATTGTGATAGTGTCGCCAGAATTTGTCCCACTCGGAACCTTGATTTTCAAATCTTCATCATCAATATGTGGTATACTTATCTCAGTTCCTAAGGCAAGGTCTGCGAAACTGAGTGGTAATGACATAATAAGGTCCATTCCGTTCCTTTCGAACCATGAGTGTTCCTCAATCATTAGTTCGATAAACAAGTCTCCTGAAATTCCATTACCATTTGGTGCAGGGTGCCCCTTACCTCGCATTCTCAACCTGAGACCATCATTTGCACCCTTCGGTATATCGAATCTAAGGGTTTGATTATCAGTAACAACACCGTCTCCTGAACATGATTTACATCTTGATTTAGCAATTTTACCTGAGCCACTACATTTGTTACAGGGCGCTATCGAGTCGGAAAGAAATGGACCAATTTGTTGTCTAACTCTCACCTGTCCGTTACCTCCACAATCACCACACGAATCCGTCACACCATCTTTTGCTCCTGTACCAGAACAATCTTTACACTCAATAGGTAAATCTGCTTCGATTTCGTCTTTACCCCCATTGAGCACTGATTTTATCGATATTGGATGCCGAATCAAAATATCATGGCCTTGCCTTTGAGAGGACCTTCGCCTTCCTCCACCAAAAATATTTGAGAAAAAATCACCACCCAAGATGTCATCGAGATTGATGTTAAATCCTTGGAAGCCTCCTGGACCAAATGGTGAACCGCCGGGACTATTATGACCAAATCGGTCATAATTTCTACGTTTTTCAGAGTCGGACAAAACTGCATAAGCCTCTTGAATTTCTTTGAACATTTCATCAGCATCTGGTGAATCATTTTTGTCAGGATGATACTTTCTTGCTAGAGAACGGAAAGCCTTTTTCAGTTCCGTATCATTAGCATCCTTAGAAACTCCTAATACTTCGTAGTAGTCTCTTTTATCGCTCATGCATACACTTCCGATTGTTTGTTGGGGAGGGTAGGGGGTTTTTCATTACAACGCTAAAGATTGCTTCCGCAATTTGAACAAAATCTCTCTCCAATTGGATTTGGAGTATTACAAATTTTGCAAATTGGTTGTGGCTGGAAACTCGGATCTGATGCAACAGCTCTAGAATTTCCGCTTGAAGGTAAACCATAGGCCAGCTCTTCCATAGTGGGTTCTCTGGAAATGGATGGTAGTTGTTCCTGTTCTAAATTTATAGTCTCCATCCCAGCATCTGTAAATGATTGTATTTCCATCGGTCTAGGATTTTTCCTATCTGTAGAAATTGGAGTTACAGGAGCAATGGGTCTTTGTGCAATTACAGGAGCTTCTTGACTCCTAACTTCCAATGACTCCTTGACTTTTCCATCTCTGGCAATTTGACTGTCTTTCCCTCTCAGCCTTGATATCCAATCAAGTAGCCTATCCATGGGCGAAGGTTGTCTAACAGCACCATACGTCGCTGCTACTCCAGACTCATCAAATTGTTCATCTCCAGAAAGTCTATCTTGAGCCATCCTTACTCGGTCAGAATCAATCAACATCTCGACCTCTACCTCGCCTTGTATCTCTTGTGAGGATACATATTTGCCACTGGTAACCGATGAAACTTGACCTTGAAGATTAATCATTGCTTCTTCAGATAAAGAGGAATCCATTTGGACATTCTTATCCCAAACTCCACCTTCTTCTGCTTTGAAATGGTGTGAAACGGACTTCACAGCTTTCGAACGACGCCATTCATGGTCCCTGACGATTGTTGTTCTTCTGTAAAGGAATATTCCAACAAACAAACAAATTACGTGTAGCGTAATATCAAGAGTACCAGATATGTCCAACATCTTACCAAATGGGGAAACGAAAAGGCGTAATGTGTTGAGAATTATTATGGGCATAAACAACAGGACTACACCAGTATATTGTCTTGCCATATCAATTCGATGACTTGCTTTACCAATCAAGGTTTCCTAATCATGTTCTATCTGATGGTGGTTTTCCTGAGCGTATTAATCCATCAAAAAGTCCGATTGTAAATGCTGTATGCAAAATAAGCAAGCACAGAGGAATACCATAAATTGAGGTGAATCTCTGAGTTTTTGTTTTTGCTCCATTGCCGTATATCAAACTAACAACAATTAGCACTCCCAAATATACTGAGGGTGCAAGCCACCATTGGTTCATTGCAAAAATTAAAATTAATCCAACTATAGGCAATATCTCCCTTACATCAAACCTGCTTGGATGCTTTAGTAGGACTTTTGTGCGCCAAAATCCATATCGATGAGACATTTTCCACCAGTTTGTTAGATTGGTTCTCTTGTGCATATATACACAACTCACATCAGAACGCCACAAATCCCATCCCTTGGATATCATTCTCATTGACAAATCACTATCTTGGCTTGTAATGAAACGATTATCCCAACCATTAACATCTCGTAGAGCCTTTACATTATGTAAGCAAAACGCCGGTACTTTGGTCCTTTGCCTCCCTTTGAATTTGTTAAATTGACCACCGCCGGAACCGATTGGTGAGGATAAAGCACCCTCAATCCAATACTCTACATTGGTTCCCGGAATAACGGATTCAGTTCTACAACCTATAGCCCCTACTTCATAACCCAGTTCCTTTTCTAGTTCTATTAAGTCTTGAACTCTTAATTCTACATGGTCTGATGAGATATATGAATGGCCTATTATTTCTAAAAGATGAGTTACATCTTTTGAAATATGTTCCAAAGCAAGATTTCGTGCTTGTGCAACCCTTTTCTCTACATTATGTAGGATTTTGATTTTATCATCATATTCCTGTAAGATTTTAAGTGTATGATCTGTAGAACCTCCATCTACTATTATTATGTCAATTGGTACTGTTTGAGAAAGGAGACTTTCTACACACTTCGCAATGTGTTTTTCCTCATTGAGCACGGGAACAACTGCACAAACCCGCACCTCCATATCACGACCGATTTCAAATTGATTTGTCAAATTTACCTGTTAAGTTAATTTCATATGGTGGTTTGAGCCACTACATGGAGAGATTGAGACTATCTGGAATTGGTGAAGGTCTTTCTACGATTGTGTCATCAAAACTGACGGGAGCGGACATTCCAGAGCGTGTCTTTGAATCTGTTCAGAATATATTTCCTGATTTCACCTGTGGCCTACCTACCTCCCCTAAGTTCCCTACAACTCAATCCGATTCAATCGCTTGTGAGAATGTATCACTAGAGAATTTCATTACTTTATTGCACAAGCAATCGATTTTGGATACTGCGCTTGATTGCATGTCAAAAAAATTGGGACCAGAAGGCACCACTTTTGCGATTTCACGTCAGGCTGCTCTTGTTGGGAAGGTTTCTTTTCCCCTTCCAAATGAGTCACCACTTGGAGGGGAAATTATCATTCAATTAATTGGTAACGATGTTAAGGATTGGTTAGAAGCTGCCACGTGGCACGAGGGAAGAGACAATGTTCCAAGGAGAGTTGGAGATGACCTATCGATGGATGCTAATGCTGATTCGGTAACATGGCACTGATAGCCTCAGCGATTTCTTTATCAGGGCCCAGCCAATTTACCTGATTAGAATTTTCACACCATTTAATTTCGTCATGTACGGATAATTTCAATTCCCCAGATACAATCTTACAAATCATTACGTGAAGACGCACGACCACATCATCATGGTCAAAAATCCATTTTCCTACATCCTCATGTACTGTGACATCTAATTCTAATTCCTCTTTGATTTCACGAATCAGGCACTCTTCAGCAGTCTCTCCTTGCTCAAACTTCCCTCCAGGGAATTCCCACCAACCTGCGTGTTTCTCTGATGGAGCTCTTCTTGCAGCGAGAAATTTTCCGTTTGAGATAATTGCTCCAGCACCAACGTCTATACATGGTGGTCGTAACATTCTGTCCAGACATTGTATTACGAGTCCTTCAGCATCACTTTGTTTCAATGGAAGATGCAGAAAACAACAGGGTATTTGTCGTTCATTTGCCTCTAGTGTGCGATATAGCGTCTCATTACAAATATAATTTCCAGCATCATCACTGATAACTGGACGGTCAGTCATCGATTCTACATCCCAATCTTCGATATTTATTGTAGAAAATAAATCACCATTCCCAGAGATTGGTGTATTTTTTACCAAACGACCTGAATTATCAGCTATCGAAAAGTCAAGGACATCCCTTGCTTTAATCTCAATTCGAGGTTGAGTTGCTTTCTCGGCCAATCCAAGATGTAGAACAGCAGAATAATCGGCATCATTGATTAGATTAGATACAGTGTTCGCACCTTTCTCATCTACTGTCAGAATCTTTGTGATTATTGTATGTCCTCTTACACTTTTGCCATTTATGCTTCGAGCAATAATTTCTGAGATATTCGATTGATGCAATCCAAATGGTTCAAATCCGGTTACAAGGACCTGTGGTTGCATATCATCGTCCAAAAGTAATACCTCAATCAAAATTTTGTCGTCAGGTTGACAAATGGTAACATACACGGGTTGATTGATGGATATCGAGGATGATGAAATCGAGATTGTGGTTTCCTCCGATAAACCAGTTGATTCCGTCGCTATTGGGAAAACAATTTGGAATGAAATTACTGGTGGAGTTGGAATATGGGGCACATTTCGTCCAATTATAGCAGTAACCCTTTCATTAATTCCGTTCCTCTTCCTTGGGCAGCACTTCAACAGAAATCATCAAAGAGGGTTTGATTATTTTCTTCTACAAATCCCGTTAGCTTTCACTTTAATATTGTGGGTAGGACTTTACATTTGGTCAATTTTCGATGCTTGGAGAGAAGCAAGTATAATTGTTTCAGAAGCTTAAGTCCAGATTTGATTATTGGTTTTGATTTCACCACTCGCCATTCCCGCTAAATCTGATTTATCATCAGCATCAAATTCATCAGGCAGGCTACCTGAGATGAAATTTCCAACATTGTTGGATTCGATGGCCCAGTACATAACTGAATCTTCATTACTCGAATGGCCTTTGTGGTCTGGGTCCTCATGATCAATCGGTGAGGTATAGACAAGATTCACCAAACCAAGTAAGTGTCCTGCTTCATGGACAGTTACCGCTCTTTCTACTTCCTCGGCAGAAGGTCTTCCAAGGAATCCTTCTGATTCATCTACTGAATCCTTGAATATCGCTATTGTTGATGCATCTACAGCAACACCAAGAACTGAATCATCTGTATACGTCCCTTTAGGAAAGAGAAAATACCAATGTAGGGTGTCATCATCCATTGCATCACCACCCAAGTCCCATCTTTCATCTCTGACATTATCACTGGTCCATTTTGTGTCGATAGAAAAATCGACAATCTTTGGTTTGATGGTTATTCCATCAGGTTTGTCACAAACTTCGTTTAATCGATTTTTCACTAAATTCATCGCAATTGGTTCATAATTATCTTCATACAAGAAGTGTATTTCCATTTTTTTGAATTGACTATCTTGCAAACAAGCAAGTGTGAGACCTCCGGGTATACCCCTCTCCTCGGGGAACAAATCATCTTCACCGAAACATCCACTCAATCCGTATGTAAGTAAGATGAATGCCATGAATAACCAGCGCATAATTTCACCTAAAAATCGTCGGGTATATTTGTTGGACTAAACAGTTGCCCAGGCCCAGTAGCTTGCGCTAATTGTGTCCTCACAAGATGCTCCCATGCACGCATTACACCCAAGGCGTCGCTTACAAGCATTTGTTCTTCTTCTAGAGTTACACGAATTAATGTGTCTAGAATATCCATTCTGTCTTTATCTGTAAGCGATAACGCTTTTTCCAAATCGAAACTGTTCTCACTTTGTGAGATATCTACATCGATTTCCCATTGTTTAGCCAGGTTATCTGGGATTGAATCTGCATGCTCCTTCAGTTGCGAAAATAATCGATTTGTCCACCTAGAAATCACCATGCTTGATTCTATAATCGGCATATTCAGTTGTTTGATTA
Source organism: Methanobacteriota archaeon (assembly GCA_029979405.1). The sequence continues at coordinate 3,095 of JAPOHM010000031.1, read as the reverse complement.
AATTGACAAGACGCTCTTGCAGAACAACCATTGAGTCAGTACCTGTCACGGCTAATCAACTCTGAATTACTTAGACTGCATTTCCATGTACTGATGGCCGTAAGCAGCCCATTGTTCCATGGTCCAACCCTCGGGTAATCCTGTTGGAGGTAACGGAGGGGCTGGTGGTGCTGTTGGCGCAGGGGCTACAGGAGCTGTTTGAACCACTGGAGCTACTGCTGGTGAACTACCTTGCAGTCCTTCAATTGATGGTACTTCTTTTCCATCAAGAGACTCTATCACCTCTTCAGTGTGGTCTGTTTCATCAACCTCATCTCCTCTCCTTATCCTTCGAATTTGAACCATAGTCCAAACTGCATATGACATTGCACAGAGGGCAATTAAGTACATTATTACCGATAATTGTGAATTCGCAACTTGATTGGCTCAAGCAGTGCCGTCTCTCTGAACCTCTTCTTTAATCAGTAAAGGAGCGATAGATATGCGCTCCTTTTCTACACCGGAATCCAATAGAAGGAGGCGGTATTCAATAGTCTCTCCAACTGAAAATTCTGCAATTGTTTCAAGTTTCAACTGAGCCTTCGAACCAGATGAAATTTGGATTTCTTTACTGTCGACGGTTTTCCAGTTCTGATCTCCAACTAATTCCTGCAGAACAAAGGTGACATTTCCTGATGCGCCATTGTTCTTTGTTTCAATAGATAGGGAAACTGATTCACCAGGGTTAGGTGTTGGATTTGACCACGTCCAGAAAGTTTCTGCTGAACGGAGACTTATGTCTGGTCCAGTAAGTGTTAATCCCCATGATGCAAGTGGGTTATCGATGTTATTATTTTCACTATTAAATGGGTTACCTGAAGCATCTGATCCAGTTACCCAAACGTCGATATTGTATGATGGGAGTAGTTGTGTAGCGCCCTTGTCCGTAAGATCTATCAATCCTGTCCAGAAGTATTGATCTTCGAATGGCGTAGTGTCTGGGAGTGGTGCGGAACCTCGACTAATCTCTGCTTCTCCAGCACGAACGAGATAGTGTAAAACTGCAGGATTATCATCCGAGAATCCTTGATCATCTCTTGTTTCAAGCATTACTTGTAATTCATTAGCAACTGAAATGGAAATGTCCTGACCGGGTTCTAAACCAGCTAACGTAATTGCATTTATTGATGGTCTATCGCCATCTACTGCTAAACGTAATCTTGGTTTGTATTCGGATTGGTCTTCAGCAATTCCAGGTAAATCAGTTAGTTTAGCCTGCAAGTCTAAATGACCGCTTCTAACATACGGAACAAGTAAATCGATAGAGAAATATCCACCCTCACGACTTGTTGTGGTCCACTCATGTTCGTAATCACCAAGAGAAATAGTGAATGCACCGGATGGCGCAGGCGTCTCATCCTCCGAGAATAGCACTCTTCCACTAAATCTCAATGCTTGACCTGCACCTATCAAAGTCTCATCAAATTCTGGATTGTAGTGGTTAGTCCCATCTCTCAACTCGACGGCAAGAATATGACCAGGTTGCGTATCAAACCTCAGATCATTATCTAAACTCCAGAGGTCATTACCTAATCCTGCTTTGTGGATGTTACACGGAATAGATTCATCTAATCCACACGATTTATCCTCAATCCAAACCTTTGGTATGAATGTTGAAAGACCATCTGTGTCCCAAACTTCTGGGAAATCCCATGTTAACTGGAATCTTATCGATAGAATCATTCTCGATTCATTTGTAGGATCTAGTAGAATTCCAGAATATAGATTTGAAACTGCAAGACCTGGACCACCACTTTCAAGGTGGAGATTAGGCATACCATCTTCGTCCTTCGAAATATGTCCAAATATAGATGTCTCGTCATCATCATAATCCTCTGCCAATGCTAATTGGAAATAATTTACATCCCACCAACCATTGATGTCAGATACCATGATTGTTGCTGTGTAGGCAATACCCGGGTGGAGTGGTTCTTTGTCATCGTGACCTAATATGGTAGAATTATCAATATCCATATCTGGTTCGAATTCTTCTCTTATCTCATACCACGATAAGGATGCGTCCCAATCAGGGGCAACATCTCCAGGTCTTTGACCACACAATTCAAAGCCTGTTATATCACAAACTGGTCCACCACCCATCGCTATAACATTCCCTTGACCATCTTGTCCAGATACATAGAATGCAACCTTATCCTTATGATATAGCATAGAATCATCAATTAAGCTGTTGAATACATTCATACCACCCGGCCGAATTTCAGGAGTTGTCATAATCTTAGTTCTGTATTCAATAGGTTCTGGAAGGCCATTGAAATTAGAGTCGTCGCATTTTTCGTGCTCCCCAGCTTCACAACCAATCCAATAATGCAATTCAACTGTTTGCGGAGGATCAACCGAATCTTGAATTATAACTTCAACAGCTTGTCCACCTGGTGATGGTGGACCCTTATGCATCTCGGATTCCTTTAATGGAGTTGCTGAAATGACCAGTGGCGCATTACCATCAAAGATTAATTTGATTGAGTTATATCCGGGATTGACGTAATCGGAACCATTGGTCATATTTACTGCTGAGACATATAAAACCATGCCACCAGGAGCAGATTCAGTTGGTGAAATAAAAGTCAAATTGTATTGACCAAAGCCTGGATTTGATTCAGTGTGCAATAACACTGGCTCGCCGATTGGATCACCGTCATAAGTTACATTTTGGCCAATGACCTGTAATTCAAACTCTCCTGCTAGTGGGAATAATGCAGAATTTTCGAAATTTATACCTCCGAGAATTGTGATATTATATCCACCTCTGACCCAGTCGCCTGAGTATAATTGTCTTCCAGTTTCTTCCCAAACCCTCATTCCATTCAGTTGTATGTCGTTTTCTACATTCAGTGAAAGAGTGTCAGTAGTCCAAGATTGAATTTGCGGTCCAAGGTCGTCGCTAACCGATACGACTGCTTCCATTTTCCTTTCGTCATCCCATGACCAATCTACCCTAAGGGGTATAACGACAGATAGTATTCCGTCCACGCTTAGTGAAGAAGTGCAATTTCCTACATCGAATTCTACAATGCAGTCACCATCGCTCTCGATTG
>JAPOHM010000007.1 GCA_029979405.1 Methanobacteriota archaeon | reverse complement strand
GTGTCACGAGATGGAAAAAAGGTGTTAGAGTTCCAAAATACCCTTCTGAGGTAGATGTCATCGACCTCCATCCACAATTGCTAACCGAGGAATGGAAAGCTTACGCGGCATGGGTTTTACATCATGAATATGTACACGCTCTCGGTTATCTTGCTCACGACAAATTGTTCAAAACCTTAGAAAATATGTGGCCGAGTCAAAAATCAAAATCAATGGGCAAAGATTTTACAGAATTTCTTAGAAGGAAAAATGCGAATTGGATATTAAAATGTGAAGACTGCGGTAAGGAATATCCTCGTCAAAAGCCAGGAAAGAAGAAGTACATGTGCAGGTCTTGTAAAACAATATTACTCGACATTCGCATATAGTCGGTATAGTGATTAGGAAGCGATTCTACGAATTACCATGAGGAGGTTTATCCTAACAATACTCCTCGCGAATTTACTTTTTCCATTATCATCTGCCGCAATCGATTCAGAAGAAAACGGTGGTCAACTATGGTTTTCCTGCGATGATTATGATTCCTGTATGCTCACTGAGTTCCATGTTGGTGATGAAAGCATAAGCAAGACAGTTAATTCTGCAACCCCAGTGTCTCCTGAATATTTTTTAGTTGAACTACCAATGATGCCATCTCAGGCAGATATTGCATTAATCCCCGACGTAATCGAAGAACTGCAGGTAGACTTGCGTTTTACAGACGATATTTTTGGAATCTCAAAACCGGACCTCAAGGTTTCGATAATCATTGCAGAATCTATTACAACAATAGAATTTGATGGAAATTCTGAATTTGGTCAGACAAATAATGCTCCATTTCGAATAGAGAACGAACCTATCAACCATGGAGGTGATAGATTACTTTGGCCAGGTGAAGAAATTAAGATTCTATTAGAGTTCCAGATTGACCGCCCTGGGACTTGGGAATTGAATTTGCGGGGCTATTCTTACATGTTCTTGGACATTATATGGTCAGATAACATCGAAGAAAGAGACATTGATGAGCCCTCTTCTGACGGCTCTCCGGTTCAAACTGAATTAGATATAATGCATTACGGTGCCCTCGTGGATGATGACAGAGACTGTTGGACTTTCGTGGTTGAAAACCATGAAATTCTGCGGATTTCATTTATTTGGGAAGTAGTGCCAGCAGAAATTGAACAGAATCATGGTAGGCCGGATTTGATTTTGCCAGATAGAAGAATGGCTCCGGAGCCAGAAATGGAAACCATCTCTGAAAACGGTGAAACAAGAATAACTTGGCAATGGAGAGCATTACCTGTTGGAGAGTATGACCTTTGCATTGGTGGGAAACTAAATTCATTCCAACCATATGAATGGATTGGAATGATTGCATTCGAGGGGCTTGGTCCAACCAGCCCTGAACAGTTTACATACTCATCATGGGAATGGGAAGGTTATGGAATGAAAGCATCAGATTTTGGAGCAGAACCACTCAGTTCAACCTCTGTTTTTTCATATTTCGTGATATCCCTTTCAGTGATTATTGGTTTAACGATACACATTAGATTAGAAACGACCTCAACTACCTTGAAGTATGCAGTTTTTGCTCCGGGGGTACTAATCTTGTTCGTATCGGGGATAATTTCACCGCTGATGACGACATTCGATGAATTTCAGGGCGGGGATGAGAAAAACCTCTCAGAGTTGATAGATGAGAGGCTGGAACAACTTTGGCATGCATCTCACCCAGGCACTCCTGCATCCTCAAGAGCTCTTCACGTTGGAGCAACCTTCGGTATGTTGGATGGTGATACATTGTCTCTTTATCTCCAAGCAGATTCTGCTTGGCCATTGGATGATGGACGATGGCAACTACATATCCCTGAGCTTTATGAATTAAATATTGAAAATCTGATATTTTCAAAAGTAATAGATAAGGTGGGCATAAATCCAAATGACGACCTTTTAGATCCTCATTCAAGAAATTTCATACTACTTGCAGCAAGGACGATAATCCTCGACCTGCTGATTTTGGAATCATTGCTTGTAGTGGAAGAATTGCCATCTTCAAATGTGGTTCATTTCGAGGCTGAGATGGTAAATTCAGCAAGTTTGGGCTCAATACAAGACCCCGCTTGGGGTACAAGGCCTGCAGATATACCGGAAGGAAGGTGGAGATTAATGCAAGAGAATCTTTACCCCAGTTTGATTTCAATAACTATGCTAGACGGTGAAGTTGACGATTTAGAATTTAGAATAAAATTAGGTTATGACATTAATCATGAATTTCTTTATGCATCAGAATCAGTCCAACCAGTAGAATCCTTTATTCCATATCAGATAGTATGGTTAATTTCAGGTTTATTTTTGATAGCAGGCGGTGTGTACTACGAAAATAATCGCAGACGAGGTGCAAAAAGGGCGCTAGATAACGTTCTTTCAGACAACAAATGGAATGATTAAATCTTCAGGTTTTCCAATATTTTTGTCACTTCTTCTGAAATATTGCCATCTTCTAAAGCCTTCATTACTTTTTCTTTTTTAGCCTTTGATAGACTTTCAGCGGCCTTTGCAATCATTTCCTTTTCATCATCTGTGATCTTTCCATCGTCTAAAGCAGATTTTATTGCAGCTTCAACAGAGATTTTGGCCGCCTCGGCATCAGATATTCCAAGAGCCTTTTGGATAGCGTTTAATTCTTCAAGTTCCTCATCAGTTATTACTCCATCTTCGTAAGCAGATTGGTACTCTTTGACGAGGAATTCGGTATATGCTTCAGGGTTTAGAATTACGTCGCGAATTAGACCGAAATCGATAGTTCCCTGTTTACCACCCATCTCAAGTAGGACTATTGATTTACGAACTTCTTTGATCGCCATATCTTTCAGACCGTGAGCCGCCCAAACCAATCCAACTACCGCTACGGAAGCAGCGAACCATCTCATTACATCGGGGTCAACTAAATCTCCTGGGGATACGAGCTGGAATACACCAATAACCGACATCAGTGAACCACAAATAACTTCAAACCAGTCATTCAAATCAGGTTCATCATCAAACACAGAAAGTCTTTGTTCAACCACACTATCTTCGGGTCCCATGTTAGGCTTGTCATCACTGATAGACCTTGAGGGTGTCGGATGATTAATCGGTTACCTTTTGGACTATTGACCCATGAATGATAATCATGGGTGAATTCGAGAGGGATATTTCCAAACTCGGTTTGTCCACTGATTTAGCAAAATTTATTCAAGAAATATGGGGAATTGAAAAACTTCATCCCCCTCAAGCAAAGGCGATGCCTTCAATCCTTTCAGGAAATAACACAATGGTTTGTATTCCAACTGCGAGCGGAAAAACCTTAGTTTCATACATTGGTATTTGTCAAAAATTACTCGTTTCAGAAAAAGGAACTAGGGCGATATATATCGTTCCTCTAAAGGCTCTTGCATCTGAAAAGCAACAAGAATTAACCGAATTAGGAAGCGCTCTTGGACTTAAGATAGGATTAGGAATCGGGGATAACAGAAATGAAGTTAGTAACATTGAAGACTGTGACATTTTGGTGTGTACCAGTGAAAAATTAGACTCTCTAATGAGGCAAAATAAGGGGGTTTTGCGAAAGGTATCAATCATCGTTGCGGATGAATTCCACCTCTTGAATGATTCAACTAGGGGCCCTACAATGGAAATAAACCTTGCAAGAATTAGGCACTTAGTTCCTGAAGCACAAATAATCACGTTATCCGCAACGGTAGGTAATTCTCAAGAATTGGCTGATTGGCTAGAATCTGATTTGATAGTCTCTCAGTGGAGACCTGTAAGTTTGGAATATTCAACGTTAGCGGAGTTAAATCTGGAGCCGAGAGCAATCCAGAAAAGTGAGCTTATTTCAGATACAGGGTTAAATCCGCCTCGGACCTTGATTGGGCCAAAATCGCATATCGCTTGGCCAGTCTTGGATGATGTTATCAAAGAGCAAGGGCAACTGTTAGTATTTGTGGCTACGAGGAGGAACTCAGAATCAGAGGCATCCAAATTAGGTGGCAGGATGCAAAAAAAATTAGCAAAGGAGGACCCTGAAAAACTAGAGATTTTGAAAAAATTATCAGACAAGTTATCCAACTTGTCTAATTCAACTATGGGCGATAAACTTGCAGAGTGTGTGAAAGGAGGCGTTGCTTTCCATCACGCAGGTCTCAGGTCAACACAAAGAAAGATAATCGAAGACAGTTTCAAGAACAAGTTGCTCTATTGTTTATGCGCAACTCCTACATTGGCCGCTGGAGTAAATCTTCCAGCACGTCGAGTACTGATTAGAGATTTGAAACGCTACGAGGATGGAATGAGTAGGTATCTTCCAGTTATGGAAGTGAGGCAAATGATGGGCAGAGCTGGACGCCCTCGTTTTGATAAAAAAGGAGAAGCATGGCTACTTTGTAAAGGAGGAGATCCTAAGGAAATAGCAGACCAGATATCTGATATGTACATTCACGGGCCCGTGGAGGATATTAATTCCAAATTAGCCGCTGAGCCTGCACTTAGATTCCATTTACTATCATCAATCGCTACGGGTGGCCTAAATTCAAGAAAAGAAATTGGAGAATTCTTCTCTGAAACTTTCTTAGGATATTCCCAACCTAATTCATACTTACAGGAAAACATAGACAACATGCTTCAGTGGTTGGTTGAAAAACGATTTATTCGCAGGACTAACACAGGAACCGTTGTAGAAACTTGGGATGATGAAGTACCTTCATGGGTTGATGTAGCAACTCAAGCATCGGGGGTATCATTATCCTCGAAAAAGTCACGGGAACCAATCGAAGCGACCTTTGGTTTTAGGAAAGCAACAACATACAATGCTACAGAAGAGTTTCAAAATGTAGAATCTCTTGATACTGTTTATTCTGCAACTCCAATGGGCGAGAGAGTCGCTCAGTTATACCTCGACCCACTTTCAGCAGATATTCTGATCGATGGCCTTCGTAGAGCTGTAAGGAGGTTAGTAAGGAATAACTTACCTGTCACGGAATTTGGTTTGTGTCACTTAGTTACAGCTACACCAGATTTTCTTAACCTCTGGGCTAAATCAAGCGAATTAGAGTTTGGAAGTGATTTGAGACAAAAAGCCGCAATAGTAGAAGATGAACTATTGATAGAGAGTCCAATAGACGAAAGGGCGATGTCATTTGTTAAGAGCGCATGGTGTACCGAATTATGGTATGAGGAAGAAGACCTTCGCCACATAGAAAAGAAACTTGGAGTCAGTCCGGGTGATGTTTACACCCGAACTGATCTAATGCAGTGGTTGTTATTGGCGGCGAGAGAAATTTTACGAATGGATGATGTTTTTGCTCAAGAACATCTTGGATTTGTAGCAGATTTAGTTGGTAAGTTAGACTTGGTGCGGATGAGAGTGAGAGCCGGTTGTAAAGAGGACCTATTACAATTGGTTCAGCTCAGAAATGTTGGAAGAAGTAGAGCAAGAACTCTCTCTGAAATGGGAATAAGAACTCCAAAGGACCTCTCACAAATAAGCGCGAAAGAACTTGACAAATTAAAATCAAAACGAGGCTGGGGTCCTGTACTTGTAAACAATATAATGGAAGCCGTAAAAAATCAGATAGTGTCTGAAAAAGAACCAAAATCAAGGATAGATGATGAACCATTGCCAGGAGAGCGTCAGGATTGAAGATATGAACCTCCTCCAACGGTCATGGGCGACGAAATATTTCCTTGTAGAAGGGTTGAATTTGAAAGCCCGTGCGAAAATCCTCGTGAATTGGTAAATTCATGGATTAAGAATCGATATTCTGAACAGTGGGCCCTGATTTCGGGCATTGCTTTAGCTAGTGAAATCCATGCTTGGACTGCCTACGACCTTATGATTAGGAATAATGAAAGAAATAAGATGAAGTCAAACTCTATCGATGGTGAGTTCATGAGATTATTATCTGGCACTCACCATATCTCAGCGAGCTTTACTAGAGCTGGAATCATTGTCGGAGAAAAGTATGGCTACATTGTGGATTTATCTTGTAATGCCTCAGAGGAGGATTTTACCTCTCATGCTGCGAAAATGAATTTCACAATACTTGATGACCGCCCAAGTTTGGAGATATTCGACGCAAAGAGATTAGGAATCGACAATGGTGAAGATGAAAATGCAGCAATTGGCCATGTTCTCACCTCTGATTTACGCTAAAATTAGAAAGCATCAAAGGGGTCTTGTTCCTGCGTTATTTCATGGTGGTCGCTACAAAAACAGATTCCTTATCTCGCAACACGGGTAGGATATTAGACGAAGCAATTGCTAGAAGAACAATTGATTCTGCAATGACTCTTGGAGCAGAATATGCAGAACTTAGGTTAGTTAGCGAGACTACAAACTCAGTCTCACTAAAAGACGGCAAACTAGAGAGGGCAATACCGGGACAAGAAGTTGGCCTTACTATGAGGATTCTTGCCGATGGAGCATGGGGCGTTCACTCAACTAGTGATTTTAATTCGATAGAATCACAAGTTGAATCTACTGTTAAATTAGCAAAAGCAGTTGCTTCGAGACGGCCAAGTAATCAAAGCCCAGTTGGTCTCGCTGAAGTGCCGATAATTGAAGATGAAATTCACTGGAAGACTAAAAAAGACGTTAGAGATACTGAATTGCAGACAAGAATCGATTTAATGTTGGCAATTGATAACGAGGCTAAAGACCACAAATCAATAGTCTCAACTTCTACTGGTTGGTCAGATGAACACATCCACACCGAGTTAATTACCAGTGAGGGAATGAATAGGGTTTGGTCTTTCCAAAGAAGTCTAATACACGGCATGGTAACAGCAAGAGATGAATCCGGCGTCGTCTCCTATAGAATGAGGCATGGTGGTGAAGGAGGTCTTGAAATCATCGAAGAATGTGACCTTGGTGGCATGGGTGAAAATGCAAGGATTTCCGCATTGAGGTTATTGGGTGCTGAAAGAGCACCTTCAGGTAAGATTCCTCTTGTAGCAGATAGGGACTTGACCGGAGTTTACATTCACGAAGCCCTCGGCCACCCGTGTGAAGCAGATTTAGTAGCAGCAGGAGATTCTTGTCTTGAAGGGAGGCTTGGACAGCAAATTGGTTCTGAGATTTGTACTGTAGTTGACGATCCAACAATGAGAGGAGGCTATGGTTGCTACCCAATAGACGATGAAGGTGTTGATACTAGGCCTAAAAATCTGATAGTAAACGGAGTTTTGACAGAATATCTCAATCATAGGGAAACAGCCCACAAGTACAACCTTGACCCAAACGGTGGTGCAAGAGCCCAGGACGGCCTACATCACCCGCTAGTAAGAATGTCGAACACTGTTATCCAGGGAGGTACTCACAAGGATCTGGACGAATTAATTGAAGACATTGATTTTGGAGTATATGCCTGTGGTAGCAGAGGTGGACAAGTGGATACTGGAAGAGGATCATTCCAATTCGCAGCACAAGAAGCATGGATTATCGAGAATGGAAGTTTATCTCGACCTGTAAAAGACGTAAGCGTTTCTGGAATGACCTTAGAGATTTTGAAAAACGTTGATGGATTAACCAAGGATGCTTATCTTGGCTCACCTGGATTCTGTGGCAAGGGACAAACGGTTCCAGTTGGCGATGGTGGTCCATTAATGCGAATAAGTGAAGCGTTGGTGGGATGATTTTGATTCCCGACGACGCGGTTGAGAGGTTATTCAGTTCAGCTGAACAGATTGGTAAAACATGCGAAACGCTTGGCGTTTCTCAATGGGAAATATACGCTACTCAAGGATATGGCCATTCATTGGATATCGAAGCCGGTAAAATTTCAATGGCATCGGGCGGAGGAGACGGAGGATTTGGAATCAGATTAGTTCAGGATGGAAGATACGGTTATGCCCATCTTGTTGACCCTAATTCTGCAGGCCACGCCATCGAACAAGCTCTTAGTATAGCAAAGATGTCGCCTAGTATCGAAGGTTTTGAATTGCCAACAAATCGCTCCGCAAGTAAAGTTGGTGGGATGTTGGACAAGAAAATTCTTGATTTAGGTCCAGAGGATTTACTTTCGCAAGGAGACTTTGTAATTGAAAGGGTTACTGAATTGGATGAGAGAGCTGTCGCAGTAGGTGGTGGAATAGGTATTGGCGCTGGAGCTGATGTGATTGTTACTAGTAACGGGATAGAAGATGGCGGTATCCATACCTCACACGGGATTGGAATACACGTTTCTATCGATGAGGATGATGATTTGACATCCTCTTACGAAGGTGAATCCTCACGACAGATGCTAACTGAAATCACTTCTAGCGTTGATAAAGCAGTGCACTGGGCCCAAGTGACACGTGACAAAATCAAAGGAGGCGATACCGAGGATTGTCCTGTATTAATGACCAGTGATGGTTTCTCTCCTCTATTTTCAGTGGTAGTCCCGAGTGCTATAAGTGGAGAAAAACTTGCACGCGGAGAATCATTTTGGTCTGGAAAAATGGGTCAAAATGTAATGGCTGAGCATCTAACTTTAGTCGATGATGGATTAATGGAGGGTGGCATGTCCTCTGGTTCAAGAGACGCAGAGGGTGTACCCAGCATGACTCAAACGATAGTTGAATCTGGACGATTGCAAGGAGAACTATGGTCTACCAGGGACGCTGCTAAAATGATGCATGAAGGCAAAGTTGAGTCAGCCGCAACCACTGGTTCTGCAGTTAGAGGTGGCCACACTTCTCCTCCAGTTTGTGGTTGTAGTGATTTGATTCTAAGCTCGAATTCACAGACGTTTTCACGTGAAAAGTTGGTAGAAGAGATGGAACAAGGATACATTGTTCACAGCGTGATGGGCGCACACACTGCTAATCCGACTAGCGGAGATTTCTCGGTAACTACTTCCACAATTCTTAAGGTTGTAAACGGAGAAATACAAGGTGCTCTATCTCAAGCAGGATTTTCTGGCAATATGGCGAAGGCTCTTTCAGGAAATGTAATTTTAGGTTCTTCAAAAATTCGCAAAGGTTCATACAGTACTGGTTCAATGCATGTTCCGGATGTGCTCCTAATGGATGGGTTGAGAATAAATCCTGCTTAATTTCACTTTTAATTTTTGGAAAGTGTTGCAGACATCTTCAAGAACCGTCTCCATGAGTTGCGATGTCCCGGAGGTGAAAGGCAGTGCCCAACAAGAAACTAAACCAAACCGCACAAGAGCCAGAATACCCGTCTTTGACGGGTAAAAGAACGAATTTATTCTCTAGAGGTGGAAGTTGTGTCAGATAATTATGACGCACACGTCTCAGAAGTCATAAAACAGGTTCCCGAAGCTGACCCTGTTAAAGTGGCTGAAGCCTTTGCAAGATATGAAAAGGATTTCTTGATACCTCCTGAGGACGCAATACGCTCGGTATTGAGAAGATTCCAGACAGAAACTGGAGTTGCTCCAACAACACAGAGTCAAAGTTCTGGTCAGAAACAAACACAACCAGCGAAGAAAGTAGAATTACTAACCGATCTGTCAGCAGATGACCGCAATGTGGAGGTTGAAGTTCAGATTATTACTCACAATCCACGCACAACAATGGTGCGTGGTGAAGAGAAAGTCGTACCTTATGGCTTGCTTGAAGATCAACCATGGAATGAAACTGGAGCCACAAAGAATCGATGGGAATACAAAGATTGGGGTAATAACCCAAACTTGATGCCTGGTTCTGTAGTTAGGTTAGAAGGAGTTTCAGTGAATGAATATCAGGGTAAGATGAGTCTAAATATAAATCAGTCAAGCAGGATCGCCGTTCTAAAAGAAGGAGTCAGAACGGTAGTAACTCCAGGGGAACCAGTTGATATCTCCTCCATTAAATCTGATGGAACTGTAAGCATCGTTGGAAGGGTTCTTGTATCTCGAGAAGATGTTATTCATCGTAAAGACGGCTCAGGTTCTATAGATGTCGTAAGAGGGCGAATTGCTGACGAGAGTGGAACTATTGGATTCCTATCATGGGAGCCATTTACACACGAAGTTGGAACCCTAGTAAAAATCGAAAATGCTCAGGTAAGAGTGTTCAGAGACACACCTGAAATCAATATTGGTAGTTCTTCAAGAATTGAAATATTTCACGATGCAAATTTCTCGTCCGCAGAAGAACTGAATGCTCAATCAGTATCTAAAATCGAGGACCTCAGAGATGGTTCCAGAGATGTTGACATAGTTTTCGAGATACAAAAGATGGTAAAAAGAGATTTTACCGGGTCAGAGGGTGAATCGAAAAGCGTTTGGTCTGGAGATATAGCAGACCCAACAGGAAAATGTCGATGTTCAATCTGGACAGAACCACCTTTTGATTTTGAGGAAATGCCGGTGGTTGTGAGAGTCAAGGGTGCTAGAGTCAGAGCATGGCAAGGGATTCCTGACGTTACTATTGATAATTCTAACCAAATCGAAGTTCTAGCAGGCGCTCCATGGGGTTCTGATATCGACCTGAGCAATAATTTGGTTGAGGTCCAGCTATCTGATTTAACAACTGGCGCGAGCAGAGTGGGAATTTCTACAAGAGGAACGGTCGTTTCTGTTAGAGAGGATTCGGGTATCATCTCGAGATGTACCGATTGTAGGAGAGTCCTAAGAGACGGTGAATGTGCAACGCATGGGGCTCAAGATGGAGTTCAAGATTTAAGATTCAGATTAGTACTAGATGACGGGATTTCCACAATTTCATTGATTTTGAATAAAGATTCTTCAGAAGGAATTATGGAAATGTCGATGGAACAAATAAAAAATGCAATTTCTGATAATGGTTCTATGGAATTCATACAATTACTCCGAGAAAAGGTACTTGGAAGAGAGTTATCTGCCAGCGGTCGAACGATTGTAGACGAACAAGGTGCGATGCTGTTATCTGATTCAGCATCGATTGTTGAGTTGGATTCTGTAATGGAAGCGACTGAAATTAGAGCAAGATGGGGGCTAAACTGATGCAAGCAAGAATTAGAAGACAGCCAGCTTTACCTTTGTTAGCATCAGAATTTGGGGAATCTACCTTGCATCAACAAGGTTCAGGTGAATATGACCCATTATTCTTGATAACAAAATTGGGAGCTAAAGTAAACAGGGTTATCGTTGCCGGATTGATTGAGAGATTAGAACCAAGAGAAACAGCAAATGGTGCTACTATATGGCAAGGGCAATTAAGAGATCCATCGGGATTACACTATTTCTCTGTAGGAGATTATGCGGCGGAATCTATGAGGGAATTAATTATCCAATTATCTCAAAGAATTGATGATGGTGAAACAATTATGTTAATGATGACAGCAAAGGCAAGGTATTTCCAAAATGATGAGGGAGCCGTATTCACAAGTCTGAGGCCTGAAGAGGCAGCTGTTATCTCAAGAACTGCATATCGCCAATGGTTAATCAAAGCCGCAAGGAGCATGTTAGGCAGAATTGATGCTCACGAAAAATCAGTTAACTCGGAGAAATCAATAGATGGACTTTCCACAGCAGGCGTGCCTGAAAATATGATTGAAGGTATCTTGTTGGCAAGTGAACACTATGGAGAAATAGACATAGAATCTTACAGGTTGAATATCTTACAGACATTAGACATCGCAGAGGATAAAGCGATTACGATAACAGCGCCAGTTTCCTCAGACAATCAACAGAGTTTATCGGTTGAATCACAAGATGAAGTTAATGCCGATGAAGAATCTGAAGGCGGAGAAATAAATCAAACAATACTTGATTTAATCAAAAGGTTAGATAAAGGCGAAGGCGTTGATTTTGATAGTATACTAAACAACGCAGCTGCAAGAGGTTTTGATAGAGACTCTGCTGAAAGTGCTCTAGATGACTTATCTGATGATGGTGAGATTCACGAGCCCAGGTTTGGGTGGTTCAAAATTACAGAATAATATCGACCAACACGTTCAAGTCCTTGTCTCTTCCTCGCTGGGTTAAGGTGAGCAAATGGCAGGTACAGATTTCTTCATTCGACCAGCGAGTGGTACATCAAGTTCGGATTGGGTTAGGCTTCCAAACGCGGATATATCCGTTGCTATAGCACGAAGAATGACAAGAACAGTTTTACACGGCGGCGAAGGTGATGATTTAGTCGATGAAGGTGCTGAATCAGCAGTATACACAGTCAGAGGAGAAATGAACTTAGAGGACTACAAGAAAGTACTCAAGATGTTCAGGGCAGGTCAGCCATACATCCACGATCCTTTTGAGGAGAGAGATGTCAAGACAGTTTTCAGTAAAATGTCATATGATGGTACTGAAGGATTGTATAAGTTTGAATTCATTGAAGATATCCGTTGAGGTGATTGATTGCGCTCATTAGATGAGTCTAAAGAAGTATTGTATGTGATAAGAACCCTTAGTGTTCTCCTAGGCTCAGGAGTTGGATTGGAAGCCGCTATACATTCAATATCACAAGGTGGATACGGTATTATTTCCAAAGATTTTGCTGAATTGATGAAGGGAATTAACAAGGGAACACCTCTCGAAAGAGAACTTCGCTCAATTCTAAAGAAATCAGAAACAGATGGATACAAGAGATTGATTAACACCATGATCAATAATATTACTCAAAATACCGACATAATTGACACCCTCCGAAAACAAGGAGAGAGAATGGAAGAATCAAGAACTGAAAAGGTCAAGGAATATATCGAAGAATTAGGCGGTGTTCCAGAAACACTACTTTCAATTGGTATGATTGGCCCGATTATTCTATCCATTTTGGGAATAGCTCCTCAATTGATGGAGGGTGCTGAAGAGTTGTTTGGCAGTTTCGACCAGGGGTTAATAATGAGCATTGTTAATGCAGGGTTATTTTTGACAGTAGCAGGTATGGCATTAATTGGTCTGAAAGCACATACAAAGGACCCGGGGTTGTGATATTAATGCTGTTTGAAATTCTTGAAATGTTCAGAAATGAGCCGTTTTTATTATTTTTAATCACAATGAGCATCGCTTGTGCTATCGGAGGGGTTCCTCCAATGTTAGAGAGGTCAAGAAGGAGAAATATCGAGAATGACCTTCCTGCAATGCTTGAAGCATTATCCGATTCATTGGGTGCGGGTCTTGGATTACAGCAGGCAATGATGGCAGAAGCAGACCGAAATACGGGCATGCTTGGAAAGTTACTTCGTGAAACCTTAGAAGAAAGCCATGCATCATCCTTTGATTCCGCATTAGCAAACTTTGCAACGAAGTCACGTTCACCCCAAGTTCAGAGGGTAATGCATCTTATGTCCACTGCTATAGAACAAGATGCTCCTCTCCAAACCATACTAGCAGACATGTCAAGAGATTATGAAAGACTAAACGATTTGATGAATCGTAGAGAATCCGATTTAATGGGAAGATCCATCCTAATTATTTTGTTTGTTTCGATAGGATTACCATTTCTGATTGCGTTTATCGTTGGTCTTTTCGCACCGAGAAGTCAAGGTTTCCAACTTGAATCGTTTAATTCATCTTTCACCATGTTCTTTGGTGCCGCTTCTCTTGTCGCAATAGGAGTTAGTGGAAGAATGCTAGGCCGATTACGAGCAGCCCTTTGGTGGGCTCCACTATGGATGGCTGTATCAATGTCAATTTATCACGTAGGTGTATTAGTAATAGGAGGTTAAGTAAATGCAAGACATTTTGGCACAATATGGAAGAGTAACGGTGTACATGGAAGGTAATCACCCTTCACCGATGTACCACGTAGATGGCGGAGTAGAACCAAATCCTTACGGAAATTTGGCTGCGCTTCTTGAAGATGATAATCTGGAAGAAGTGATGTACAATGGAGGAACACAATGCGTAAAAGTAGCTCACAGGGACTTTGGCATGTGTAGAACAAATGTATGGGTTGATGACCAACAAGGGCTTGAAATTGCCAAAAATATTGCTGCATTTACCTCAGTGCCACTGGGAGATGGTCCCGGATTAGTTCCTATCTTTGATGGAAGATTGCCAGACGGAAGCCGTGTAAACGGGACGATACCTCCTGTTTCTCCTGACGGCCCTACTCTAACAATACGTAAATTTAGAGAAGATCCTCTAACTATGATTGATTTGATTAAGTTTGGAACAGTTAACCTAAGATTAGCAGCTATGATGTGGGTCTGGATAGAGGGTCTTGATAGCAGGCCTGCAAATTTCGTAATTGCAGGTGGTACAGGTTCAGGTAAAACTACAACTCTGAACTGTCTTGGTATGTACATACCATGGCACAAGAGATTACTAACAGTAGAGGATACTGCTGAATTGCAAGTTTACCACGACCACTGGCTTAGAATGGAGACAAGAAGAGAAAGGCCAGATGGTACTCCAGAAGTTGACATGAATGATTGTTTGAAATCCAGCCTCAGAATGAGGCCTGATCGAATCATTGTGGGTGAAGTTAGATCTAGCGAATGCGCTACATTGCTAACCGCAATGAACACTGGACACGATGGTTCATTCGGTTCACTGCACGCAAATACAGCTATGGAGACAATTACAAGGATGATTAATCCACCAATGAATGTACCTCCAATTATGCTGACAGGACTGGATTTAATCATCATTCAAGCAAGGTTGTACGTTAATGGCAAAACTGCTAGAAAGATAACTGAGGTTGCAGAGGTTGCTGGTATGGAAGGAGATAAACCAAGGCTGAACGCTATTTGGAAGTATAACGCTGCTACAGATACGATTGAAGAGACAGGAATTCCTTCAAAGATGAGAGAAACTATTTGTTCTGCAGCAGGTATTACTCCTGCACAATTCGAACAACACGTAAAGCAAAGGGAACAGATTCTTGCAGATTTACTTCAAAGGGACATCAGGGATATCGAGACTGTGACCAAAGTAATCCAAGGATTCTATGCGACACGTTAGTTGTTTGAAATCTTTAACCTTGCAAGGAGGTCATCAACTCCGTCGATTTTTCTCTTAATTGAGGAAACTCTATCAGAAGCATCAGCAACAGATTCCGCTAATTCTTCTTCTTCATCTTGAGGTTCATCATTTTGAGGTTTGAATTGCTGTGCAAGTCTCTTCAAATCGGTAATTATTGATTCGACTTCCGTATCTGAAACTTTGATTCCAGGAGCGAGCCTTGGAATGTCTGCTGGTGAAATAAATCCTAGCTCAGCTCCTATTATTCCTGCCGCTGCTACAACTCTAGGCCTCAGGTCAGCAGTGTTTACATCGTAGCCTTTCTTTTCCAAGAATCTAATAATCAATGCTTGTTGAGACTCTCCATATACTCCTTCTGAACGTTCAAATATTGTAATTGCAAGTTGTTCGAACCCATCCATATTTCTTTCCAATCTATCCAAGCTCGAACGTTGTTCTGAAGTTAAATGAATAGCACCGTGTTGTAATATTCTTGCAACCCTTGTTCTTCTTGCGGTCTTAGGATCTGTTGAAGCAATTTCTTCGTCTAAAGAAATCTGCAGGTCAAACAAAGCGTGTAATCTGCCTGATACCGAAGGTAGTCTCAAATCGAGTGCTAAGCTTCTTGCTTTGTCTTCAAATGCCACTCTTGCTTTGACCATGTCTCCGGAGTGTTCTGCAATAATTTCAGGAAGCGAATCTCGCAGAACCTGTCTTGCTTCCTCGAACCTTCGAAGAGCTTCTCTCTCCCTCCAAGAATTAGGAAGTGAATTAATTGCTTCTTTTTCAGCAATAGCGACCAGATTTAATTCCGACAACCGTCCTCTTACAAAGTTTGAAACATTTGGGTCCTCAACGTTAATTCCATGGTTAGAGAGGCTTGAAATAAATGCTTCGACATCTTCTATATCATGAACTGAACCAACTAACAAGAATTCTCTGCACAGAGCATCTACTTCAGCAATTCGTGCTTCTATTTCCATTACAGATTCAGTATATTCCATAACTGGTTCAGGATTGATTGTTTCAACATAAACTTGTTCTGGAATGTCTACTTTTTCAGGTTCGTATTCAATCACAGGAGGAGTTTGAATTACTTCGACAATGGGTTCATCAAGAATTTCAATAACTTCTTCGATTATTTGTGGAGAAGGCTTAGGTTCAGTAATAACCGCCATTTCTATTTCATCATCAGGAGAAGGAATTGCAATTGCCTTTACCTTCCCTCTTGGTCTCCTAAGACTTTTCTTGATTACTCCCCATGAACCATTTTGGGAGGTTAAAACACCGGCAACTCTCAGCAGTAATGCTTGCTTGGTTCCCGAACGTGGTAGGTCTAACTTTACACACAGTTCGTGTAATTTTTCTCTGGATAGTTCATCCAGTTTTTCTGGTGATAACTGTTTAGGGTCGTGATTCAGATGGAGATATAGCCTTTGTTTACGCTCTCTTATAGAACCTGACTTCTTTACTCCATAAACTGCAAGGATATCTCCCATTTGGTTATTCATGATTGAATTAAGACCTTCTGGAGATAGGTCCCATTCGTCTAAAATTAGTTCTGTAATCAGTCTAGCTCTTATCACTTCGACTGGGCCATTACGAGAGATTCCGTGTTTGAGGCACATCTCTTTCAGCGTCTCAAGTCTTGCTTGATGGAGTTCTGAAAGTAGAGTCCCTTTGTCCCCCATACAACTACCTCGGAGATATTCGTTCACTCTACATATTTGAGGTTGCACCCTCCAACGAGAAAAAAAATGGCGATTATCGCACTATTTTTTCTATTTCAGACCTCTAATTTACAAAAGCGTCAACATATTGAAACCCTTGTCTTCACAACGGTTGTTGAGGCCGAGTTATGGGGCGTTATGAAAGGGCCGCAAAATCATCGCTAAAAGAGGCTACTGCGCTCTCCGCAGGAATCGTTAATTCGATTAAGCAAGATTTCAGAAGAGAGGAAATAAGACTCGAAGAAGAGATGAAAGATAGGGTCGAGTCTGTACAAAAAATCCTTAATGAAGTATCTTCAATTCAAGATGCCATTGTTGCGGGTTCCTCAGAAGTTCTAAAAGAATTGGAGAAATCTCGCAAAAAATTAGTCAAAGGCGGGGATAGGGAAACAATGGTTACTCAAATTCTCGCTACAGCAGCAAGACTGGGTGAATTGAGAACATTGCATATGGACTCAGTAGCACGAATACAAGGTGCCTTGGCCAGGCCCCCATCTGCTGTTGACATCATTGAAAGAATGGCAAAAGACTTGCTGAAAATGTCAGGTTCGTGGGAATCCTCAGCAAGAGAAATCGATGAATCAATTGCAGAAGTCGTTGATGCAAATCCACCTATTGAATTAGTTAGTTTGAGCCGAGAAATGAATAATAATGGCTATGATGTAATTTTAGCAGGAGAAAATCGAGATCCTGAAAATATTGAAAAATCGCGTCAGAGGATTAGAGAATTGACAGGTGAAGATTAGTCACTCAAAATCAGATTCATCTAACTTTGAGTCGAATATTTCGTCTTCATTAATTCGCTTTTGTTCTATCATGGATTGAATGTAAATGTCCATGATTTCTTTCATCCGATCTCTTTTTTCTTCAGTCGGTTTTTCCATTAAAATTTCAATCATTTGAGTCCAGTCTTTCAATGCGGTTACGAGTGCAGAATGGCTTTCTTCGATTGTAAATACTCTATCAACTGATGCAGTAACTGTTCCATCTTTGTTTATTGTTTCAAGAAATAATTCAATTCTTGTTTTATTTTCCGAATGTTTCTTCTGGTGAATCGAAATTTCTCTCAGCGCAAATTCATCGCCTGCTTTGTTTGCCTCTCTCAATAGAGCACCTAACTTCCTTTGTTCGATATACAATCCAACTTTATCATGCATGTTTTGAGGTACGTTGTCTAAAATTGTCATTTCTAATCTGAATGAAAGTGTGGCTCCAACATCAATTATAGAATTTAATTTCGAATGAGGAAAATCTTGTCTTGTAAGCAAAATCGTGTAGCCTTCTAGTGGTACTGGAATGAAACGAGTTCTTTCTTCATTATTTTTCTGCAGTCCAAGCGTGTGCCTTCTTGATTTACTTCCGAGAGATGAATATAGTGATCTTGTTGTAACATAGCTATCTATTTCTCCTTGTAGTCTCATTTTTTCTAAATGGGATACTAATTCCAGATCTCTATCGGGACAATTCTCAATTTCGTTTGGTAGTGAAATCTTCAAATCATTCCTAAATCTAAGCAATTGTCTCTTGACAAGCTCTGAATCAGCTATTATGATGGCTGATTTTGGTAGATATTCAGGTTTATTTTCGCCGACCAATACTCTCGTTGGTTCTCTACGCGGTAAAACTAATTTTGCGGATAATTCGGAATCTTTGTTTTCGTACCACCATTTTCCAGAAACTGCTACAAGGTCACCATGTCCTTGTTTCAGAAGTGAAATGGCAGATTCGATGTGAGGGATATGTTTTGCTTCAAGCTCAATATTTTCTGATTTGTTCGATAGCAACTTAACGATTTGATTGTGAACACCGTCACCATTTTCTGGAGTAACAAGTATCTCAAACCTGTTATTAGATTCCAACGGATCACCTCGGCCGGATTACTCCAGCAGTTTGTGGGCGTCAACCACTCATTAAGAAGTCGACCCTTGTCGCAAGGTGCATGGACGCAGATGTTGCAATGGATAAACTCGAAGAAATTCGAGTAATTATCAATGCAAATCTTGAGTCATTAATCGAAGAACAGAAATCAATTTACGGTCATGTTGCAGAAGTTTCTGGAGAGATCCTTCTAGCGGGCGGGAAAAGATTGCGTCCGATAATTACCTATCTCGTGTACCAACTTGCTGGTGGTGAAGATTTCGAGGAGATTTTGCCCCTATCTATGGCATTTGAGTTAATCCACACTGCGACACTTGTTCATG
>JAPOHM010000139.1 GCA_029979405.1 Methanobacteriota archaeon | reverse complement strand
TAAGGCGATGAGGCCTTCTAAAAAATCTTCAAAGATGTATTCTGGAGTATTTTCCTTCTCGTTCATGCTTGTTCTATCTATGATTGTTATATATTTCTTTTATGCATATGTTGGTTGATTATACAAGCAATAGCAACGGTCAAATCAAAGATCTTAGATGATTTGCTAGCTCTTTGTCTGTACAGTAGACATAGCAACCCTTCATTCCCCTTGTAAGTAATGTTCTATATGTGTTCAAAACAATCTCTCGACCTCTTCGTGTTGCTTCCTCGGGATTTTGCTTGAGCATTGTTTTCAGTCCTTTTATTGATGCGTCTGTTTTCGCTCTTTGTGAGACATCTGTAACAACATGACCCCCAGATAATCTGAGATCAGGTCCAATAATGACTCCAACATAATCCAATTCTAAGCCTTGACAAGTATGAATGCAACCGATTTCACTGATTGACTCATCTTTTTCAATCCATAGCATTCCGTGCTGGCTCAAATTCCACTTTGCGGATAATTTACCATTTTCAAGAATAATATCGTCTTCATCTGGATATTTTTTACTAACCCAGTCCCAACAATAACCAGCCACTAACCTAGATTTGAAATTCTGATTATTCTTCTTGATGATCAAATCATACATTTCTTTCGGGTTATCAAAAATTCTGAAATCAAATTGAGATGTATCCAAAGATGTATTCGCAGTCGCTCTAAGGCCTAATGAATTGTCTATCCAAGCGAGATATCCATCCGATCCACCACACCTGAATTGTGAAGTCAAATCAGCATCAAAGACTTCCGCATTCAACTCTTTTGCAAACCCACGTATCAATTCCTCAGATCCTACATCTTTCATGTGAATTCTTTGATATTCATCGATGAAGAAAATCGATGTTCTACTTGATTGAATTATTTCCTTAACTTGGTTCTCTCCAAGATTACCAAACATTCCTGATTTTGCATTCAGTCTGTGGGCTTCATCTACGATTAGGGTATCATATTCATTGTTCAAACAGTCAACAAAAGAGCCGCTGCCAGTGAAAAGAGCTGATATTCTGGACTTTCGAAGGTGGCCACTTAATCTTGCGGAGTAAACGAGTCTTGGTGCGGAATTCTTTGTAACATATCTGGAATTCAATCCCGCTGAAATGAATCTAGAAAGCAGGTTAACTGCTAACACTGATTTTCCTGTGCCTGGGCCCCCACGTACAATGAAAACTCGCTTTTTTTGATCGTTATGTGTCGCTAATTGTACTGCTTTTTCGTAAATCACTTTTTGATCATCTAACAATGTAAATTCGTCATTGCCGTCAAGCATTCCTTTGACTGCATCCGCTAGCGATTTACTTGGCTTAATCTCACTTTTTTCCAATTTATCTAATGCTAATCCAGAATCGCCATTCCTAAATTTTGAACAAATATACCCCCGAAACATTGGACCCTCAGAACCAATGAATGATGGCGAATTGAGAAGATGATGGGAGTAAAATGGATCTTTCAAGTCGCCCGCAGTAGTCATATTGTGTAAATATGCACACGAATTCAGAATCATTGAATCATCTTCAACAACCGTTGCA
The DNA here is from genome assembly GCA_029979405.1 of Methanobacteriota archaeon. Next base: position 2,905 of record JAPOHM010000139.1, on the reverse strand, counting down.
AAATCACGTAACAATTGTGCGTAAGACCAAGACTGATAGGAAGGGTGTTGAACGTCTCTATTCCCTCCGCCTACGAATGTATTGACCACCCCGTCCATGGTCGTTTTGATAGCAAATTCCCATTGTTTCAATTCAACGATTAGGACGGACGACTCATTCAGCGCAGTTACCCCTGAAAGTAGAACATCGATACGTTTCGATGTTTTTGGAATTTGAAATTCAATACCTAACCCCAAATCTGATGGTACATCATTGTGATCGAGTATATTTGAAAGAGCGGCTAGAGAATTTTTCCAAGATCGAATCTCAGAGTCTGAAGTCGAATGGCCGTATGCTTGTTTGTAAGCTCTCTCAACAATTGTGGCAATTTGTCCTGTACCAACATCTCGAATGAAATCTTGGCAGGTTGATGAGTATACTCGCACGTATGGACTAGGAGGCACCTGTCTAAGTTACTTGTGCTGTAGATTTTTTCTGAGCGCGGTGTGTTCTTGAACTACTTTAACATGATTTGACATCGGAGGATCTATGATCCACTTGTTGTTGGAATAAATGATCACATGGTTGATGAACGCAGAGATGTTCGATTTCCGTTATGGCGAAAGAAAGTTGATGGATCTTTATTTCAACACGCAATGACAGTGATACCAGATTGGGTTAAACATGGTGTTTTTGATATCGAGGATGTTTTCCAAGAATCTAGTAAGAAACATCCCTCATCGAGAGTTACAGTCGAATTCATTGATGATAAGAAATCAACGTTCCATGAAGGCTGGGTCACCACAACTAAATTCGGCGAAGAATGGGCGGCTAAAAGAAATCCTGTAATGAGGTTTGCATTCGACAATGAATTGAAGACGAAACTGCAAAATAAATTCACCATGTCACACATGAGAGATTTGGAGCGAAGAATGAGACAATGTAAAGTTTCTGAAATCGAAGCTGAAATCCCGTTCTATGAATTTCTTGATATTGAATGGGATAAAGACAATCGGAAATTTATCTTTAGACCTCATTACATACAGGCTCCAATATATGAAAAATTATTCACACAATTACAAAGTAAACATGTTTTGGAAAGAATAGAAAATGAGATTGAGGGCGCTACTAAGGGTAAGATTTCAAAGGGAGATTGGAAAGAAAAATCTGAGATCCACAAAGAAATCAATACTGAGAATGTAATCTATACGCTCGTGGATATGGAAAACTCAGAAATATACGTCGGTGAAGCAAAGAATTTAGCAAATAGGTTCAGGCAATCAAGGCACGAAATACCTGGATGGACACATTATAGAGTCGACCAATTACCTCCTGATTTTGATGATAAAATGCGAGTTACATTAGAAAGGATGATGATTAGATCGCTTGCATCATTACTGAACAGTTCTGTTGGAATTGATTCAATGCAGATATCTGATTTTACATTGACAAATAAGCGGGTAGACAAATGAGTCTTTTTGGGTTTCACTTCTCCGTTAAGACAGATTATTGATTCCTATCTGCTATACTAAGGTCTTCTAAGCCATATTTGATTAGTTGGGGTCACAATCATCTAGGCTTGATTTTGGTTATTGAAAATTTGCAAGCAGAAATTTTTCACCACAGAATGTCCTAGGCTTTCCTGAGACTGAAAAGTAGATAGTTAGTTTTATTGATCCAGTGTGATGGTGACCATTTATGCCCGTCAACCAGTGCAACACTAATGGCTGCAGCCATCTTATTGTCCAATCGCTTGTTCAGAATCATGATATTGAAATTCCAGTCATTGAGTCAACTCAAAATGGTTTACAATTTCTTAGCACTTCAATGTCAATTTCAGATGTAGTATTCTATTCAGATATACCTGCCATGGACGGAACGCTCAATCTACGAGATGAAGCGGACTATACGCTGGAATCAATTGGTGATGTTGCAGTTGGAAATGTTCCTCCTCGTTGGCAACGCCCAACCAAAATGTCTCGACTTCAGGGGTTGGGAGGTATCCCCAATTGGTTGGAATCATCCAATGCCAATACCATGCCGGATGGAATCTTACTCGGTGTGAGAGCAGAAGCCCACCACAACCAAGCCTTTTCCATTGATTTGAATAATGTGAACATGATTGGAGGTAGAAGTGTTCGAACAGCGACGATACGAAACAACCTTTTGGCTGCATGCCCTAATCATGGGGTGTTTTTGGATGCAAATGGAAACCAAATCTATCAAAATCGATGTCATGTACATGGATGTGAACATCATGAAACAACCACCTCGCCGTTATCGATTATTGATGGACAACATCGAACTATAGGGTTGCACTTGGCAGATATCGAAAACAAAGAGGTTACAATCTCATTGTTGCCAATTGTTGCTCCTGATCCCAATTATGCCGCATACCCAATCCAAAGGCAAGCAAAGGTCTTCGAACAGGTCAACTCAGAGGGCAAAAAACTCGACAACAACCATCTCTTGTGGCTGAAGAGGATGTTTGGAACATGGTCTACACCACCTGCTCCGATTCTCACAACGATGCCAGCGGGTAGGCAGGCTTACGATTATCTTGCTTACTTGGGTTCAACAATAATGCCTGCTCCTGCAGGCACTCCATGGTTAGGACGAGTTCAATTCATTCAGGCGACGGGGGATTATCTCGCAAACGCTCTTTTCGTTACGGATCCTGCTAGTGGTTCAATTGAAGGAACTGCGGCTATGGAATCCAACATGGGGAGCCTTTTCGCAGCATCTGGTGCTACGGGGCAATCTGTCCAAGAAATCATCAATTGTTGGCTCGAGGCATGGATCCTTGTGGTTGGTCCACAATTTGCCCCTGGCGCTGGTTTGTTCTACAACAATCGGGCCTTTGCAGCACTTCTTCGTACGATGTCAATCAGTATTGATGAGATGATGCTAGCTGGAATCGCTCCAC
>JAPOHM010000081.1 GCA_029979405.1 Methanobacteriota archaeon | reverse complement strand
CCCTGAATTTCTAATTCTTCTTCAGGCATCCAATTTCTCTCAAGAAGTGTTGATTCTTGAGATTCTCTTTCCCTAGCATCCTCAAATTCATCATTCGTTTCATTTATTGCATTATTAAGCGATATTGCCTGATTAATTATTGTCAACTGCTTTGTAAGAATTTTTTCACTCTTTTTTGATTCCCAGGCAGACAATATGGACAAGTCATTGTCCAATTTATGCACAACCCATCCCTGAATTGGGTCTTTGGCAAGCTTGAGAAGATTTGTTCCTGGATTCACCCACTGACCATTAAAATTGACCATAATTTCGGACCCTGAGATATATTCTGTATCCATAAACGGATGGTTAAGATTGACCGATAATGGAACACTTTTTGTGAATTTGATGGTCGTAAATTTTGAGTATGAAAATATTGCGCAAACGATTGAAATTATCCAAATTAAGGGATAGTAAATTGAAAAAAATACCGAAATGAAAGTTAAAGTTGCGTACAAGTAAAGCTGTTTTTGGATTGGACTTATTGTCTCGGAGCAGATTGAAGTTCTTGAAAACTCAATCATCCCCTTTGGTGCGCCCATGTGCTCGCCAAACTACAGAAGGACATGAAACCCTCGTTTTATGGCATTGATTAGCCCCACAGTTCAAGAAGGTTGAAGATTCCATACACCCCGTAGGGGTGAATATGGTAGAGTTACAACAGGGAACTTTACTGGAAGAAAGGCGTGGAGGTAGCGCTATTCTTTCCACTCTGATCAGCGATATGATTGAAAATTCTGTCAATGGTTACATTCGATGTGAAAGAATCCCTAAAGACGACACTCCGAAGGTAGGCCAATTAGTAGTTAATAATCGTGAAATTGTTGCGGCATTTTACGAATCAAAACGCCCTCAATATGGAACAAAAGCCGTAAAAAATATTGAAGCGGATTGCCAAGAACTTGATTGTGTAATCCGAGTTTTCACAGGGGTTGATATCCCTAGAATTTTAGACATATATCCTGAATCAAGAATACAATCTGGTGACGATAATGGACCGCAAAAATGGTGGGAAAAACTTGGTAATCGACAAAACACTTGGACTAGGTCAAGGAGAAGTCCTGTTGATGACAACGAAATTTTGTCCCCTGAATTCTCTCGCAGGAATAGAGGATTTCAGGAACATAACCATACTGGTGAAGAATTATTGAAACCAGGCTCAGTTTACCTTAATGATTCGGATGAATTATTCCAATTAGTATCTAACTTGGAAAAACTGGGAAGGCCACTCTTAGTATTATCTCGACTTTCTAACAAAGAATATTTCTCTAATATTGGGATAAATAATGATTCAATATTGTGGATTACTAGAAAAGAGGGTGACAAAAATATCCTGCCAGAAATCAAAGAAATTGAGGAAGTTGTTTCAGAATTCCTATCATTTAACATTAGGGCTGTTATGTTGTTTGATGGTCTTGAATATTTATCATCAATTCATGGCACTAACAACGTAATCAACTTAGTGAGAGATTTAGCAGATAAAATGAGATTTGAGGATGATTGCTTATTTATTCACACCTATAATAGCACATGGACGAAGCAGGATTTCACGCAATTATCAAAAATTGCACCCGTCTTGGATACTGAAATTATTCAAAGTTGGAATGAAAACTACGAATCTTTAGAGGACCATCCGTTGCTGGCTCCATTGACTGATGAAGAAATCTCTCAAATGGAAGAGTACATCAAAATCAACACACCTGAAACAGTAGACGTTGAACCCGTCCCAAAAATTGTAGAGATAGAAGAAATTGCAATAGAAGAGACTGTAGAAGAAATCGTCGAGGAAATAGAAGAAGTTGTTGAGGACATTCCTGAGCAAATAGAAGTAAAGCCAAAAGGCCCGCGTACGGCACAAGTTGTAAAAAGAAGAAAGGCAAAACACGTTATTCAAGATTCGAGTATTACTTCATCAAAATCAAGATTATCTGCGGCGATAGGCAAGGAAATTGATATTGCCCTACCCGCACCAAAAAACATCCCGAAAACAGTCATAGGGTCAGCAAGAGAAGGGAAACTTCCAGAAATTCCCTCCATTATTCCAACATCTTTAGGCCAGGTTGTGAAGCAAAAATCTGCGACTAAAGACCTCGATTTACCTACAGCAAAATCCTCACATAAGACCATCAAATTAGCTAACGACAGCAACACTTCATCAGCACTAAGTCCGGTAGCTGCAAGAGGGATAGAAATCAAGAAAAATCTAACAAACAGATCTCAAGCATCAAGTCGCCCACAGCGAAAATTGAATCTTGACAAGAAACTCAAAGGTTGGATAAAGGAGGATTCTGAATGAGTATCACACGTCAGGAGAAATTAAAACTCGCCATGGCCAATGCGAGAAATATCTTGGGCAAACAGGACAATTCTGACGGCAGTTCAAATTCCAAACTAAATAAATTAAGAGATGTCAAAGATTCACAAGACACTAGAAAAGGTAATCTGATTGCTAGAACAAAAGTAACTACTCGCCCGACCTTTGATTTGATTGCTGACAATGTATTGGGGAAACAAGAGATTGAACCCAATAAAATCGAATTTACAAACGATACAACACTTGCAAAAATTGCTTCGCAAAGAATGAACAAATTAAGAGATGAAAAAGAAATTATTGAAATTGAAGATGAGTTATTTGGTGATGAAATAGGTTTCATGAAAGATGGAAGACCAATATGGACAGATATCTTAGATTCCCAAAGAGGTTATTCGATTAATACTCAAGAGTTAGAAATCCGAGACACTAACTTCAAACCAAAGTGGCCACCTATTTTGCGGATGTCAAATCACAACACTTGGAAGAATTTTTCCGTTCTCGAAGAGAATCAAAGAGCAGCTGGAGCCTGTGAAAAGATAGTAGAAAAGCCTGGTAAAATGATTAACCCACTACTTATTCTTTCGAAAGAAGGAACTGGAAAATCACACATACTAAATGCAACAGCACAAGCAATGATTAGAAGACAAGACGGAAATGTACACCTCTTATCGGTCTCTAGATTAGCCAAGGATAATTCACTACCAGATGGTTGGCAAGATGCTATTTCTCACTCATCATTGATTGCAATCGATGACCTGCATTTAGCACGAGGAAAATTGGCTACAGAACTTGGACTGCTAATCGATTTTTCACTAAACATGGGCGTGCAAATCGTCGCTACTTCAAGAATTGAACCAAAGGAATGGGAAGCCAGCAGGTTGTGGGAAGTTATGAAGTCGGCCACCTCGATATGGATAATGAAGCCTTCTTCTGCATCCTTAATCACTCATTTAAGGCGAAAGGCTAGTGGCCGAGCCTTGTTACTAGATGATTCGATGCTGGCTACGATAGTAAAATACGGTTCCAGTCAGTGGAGAACTACTGATGCCGCATTCGAAAAAATAGCGCTTGCAATAGAGTCCGGTGAACGTATTGTCTCATCATCTGATGTATCAAAAATCTTGGATAATTCTCCTAAAGAAATGACTCAGGTGGAAGAATTTATTGAAAAGCAAAGTTTAGAGGATATTGCTTCAAAGGTTATCAATGAAACATTAGATCATTTGTATTCTGACAAAGCAATAGGAGGTATTGAACTAAAATCAGAACTTCCTGAACTCTCAGATGACTGGGAAGTTCCAGATATCGACATAAATGAATATGCTGATGATTCTGATGAAATAATTGCAGCAAGTTTAGTTCAACACAATACAAAAACACTCACAGTTGATGAAAGAGATCAATATCTATTACAGGAAGATAAAGAATTATCAGGATACGACAAAGTTAGAGTTGACGAAACCGTTGGTTCTATTGACAATATAACTCAAAGTATGTTCAAATCTGTTCAAAATAATCACTTAGAAAGTTCTCAACAATTGGCACTATTGGAGCAAGAGTTGACAGAATTGGCAGAGAAATCAAGAAAAGCCGATGTTGATGAACTCATAGAAATAGCAGACAGGATTGGAGAGATTGAGTTCCAACTGGGTAATATCCCAGCACCTCCTCAGCACGTGATTAAAACCCCAATAAAAAAGCTTCAAACATCCGGTGAATCATGATGAATTTGCCATGGTGGATGGAAGGTATTCAATTTGAATGTAAACCCGATTGTGGAAAATGTTGTGATGAGCCCGGGGGTATCGTTTATCTTAAACCGTCAGACGCAGAAAAGTTAGCACTCCATCATGGACTTGATGTTGAAGATTGGATACAAAGAGACTGCGACAGAACGATTGATGGAAGGTTCATCCTAAAGTCGGATAGCATAACAGATATTTGCATATATTTAGATGGAGACAAGAAATGTACGGTGTATCAAGCAAGGCCTTCTCAATGTAAATCGTACCCTTTTTGGGCTGAAAATTTGCGCTCTGAGAGGTCTTGGAATAAAACCGTAACATTTTGTCCAGGTTTGCAAGATGAGCAAGCGATAGTCGTTGACGGTAACGAAATAAGACTCAAGATGATAGATGACCAAGAGGCTATGAAAGGTTTCAGAAAGTGGTCTGTTAGTTGATGAATAGACTTGGTTGAATTTAATTTGACACACTAAGTGTTAATGTATACACTGAAAGTATGATTTTGAACAATTCCAGCGTCGACCTTATACCAAAGAGTCAACACGCCGTCACCGGTGTGTGCAGATGAGTCAAGATGATAATCTACTCAATTTGACTTCTGCACACCTCAACACTGGTTTGAGGGGAATACCTGTTGGTACCTGCCGAACATCTTTCGTTACTCCGGAAAAAGGGGTCCACTACTGTGGCTACCCAATCAGTGAATTGGCCGATTTCCAACCAGAAGATGTGATATATCTACTGTTCAATAAAGAATTGCCAAATCAGGAGCAATCCGCTTCTTTCACAAAGGAACTTCAATCCAGAGGTGATGTTCCTGCTGAAATTAATTCCATTCTGGCTACTCTTCCTAAAGATGGACACCCTATGGACTGGTTATCCATTGGAATACACTCACTTGGGATGATGTCTAAATCTACAGATTGGACAGATGACGCATTAGACCTCGTAGCAAAAATGCCAAGATTATTGGGACTTATTTTCAGATACAGAGAGGGGAGAATCGACAACATTCCTGAAGATGACCTTTCATTAAATTTAGTCGAACGCTTCACCAACACATTAGACTTTGAAGGTGTAGATAGGTCAGCCATGAATAAAATATTGGCGACCTATTTGGTTCTTCATATGGACCACGGAGGAGGTAATCTTTCCACCTTTACTGGGAAGGCTGTTGCCTCGGGTAAGGCTACTGTATATTCATCGATGGCTGGGGCAATGAACGCTTTGTCAGGACCTTTGCACGGTAGAGCCAATCAATCTTGTTTTGAATTTGTGAAGAAAATCGGAACATCTGATCCTTCGGAAATAGAAGACTTCGTTAGAGGTGAACTTGCAGCTAAGAGGCCTGTGTTCGGATTCGGTCACGCTGTTTTGCGTGCGGAAGACCCAAGGGCTACAGTACAATTCGCACTTGGTGAACAACTCTGTCCAGATGATGAATACTTCAAAACAATAAGAACACTTAGAGAAGTAGCACCAAGGGTCCTATCTGAAAATCCAAAAATTAGCAACCCAAATGCCAATGTTGACATCGCAAGTGGAACTCTTTTGAACTTCGTTGGTCTAACAAAACCTGAATATTACACTACTTTCTTTGGCTGGGCTCGTGTAGCTGGAATTGGCGCTCAAATCATTGATGAAAGAGTGATAATGCGTGACGGAAAAGGAATTCCAATTTACCGTCCGAAGTACATCGCAGAACAACAGGAACTACGTCACATCGACTGAATTACCGGTCTTGAAGTCTTTCCACATCCCCTATGACCTATCATTCTTGAAGCATTCCAGCCTAATTGTTGGTCGCTTATTTCGTGCCACGGAGCAACATCATCAGGAATTATGCCATTCTTCAGATTAAGCCATTGTTCGTCAGTCAATGGCATAGTAGCAGGCCTTAACCAGCGGGAAGAGCCACACGGTAACTTTTGGTTATGGTCCGCAGAATCTGATAAAACAGACAAACCCGCATCGAGCAGTCCTCTTTCGAGATGCAGGTGTCCAGGCCAGACATAGACAGGGTAATTCCCTTTTATTTTCTTTAATCTATCAAGTTGCCTTCCTTTCAGGCCAACTGGTAATCCGAAGTGAATGTACTTCTTTATGCCTTCAAAATAATCCACTGCACAAGGCATCATTGGTGAACCTGCGTTCTTTTGGGCGTTTAGTAATCTGCCGAATGAATTGTTTACAAATTCAGGTATTGCTCGTAGCCTCTTAGTTCTTCTACTTCCAGTTCTTGGAACTACTGGTAATAGCCTTGACCAAGGTCTAGAGGAACCTGAAATTTTTGCTACCTGATTCATTGGCCGATGGAATGCATAGAATACGGCTGCTTGTTCATGTATACCTGCTTCATCAACCATCTCGGTTGCCAATTTCATTACCTTTGCCATCCTTTCAGTTGGGTCTTTGTCAACCTTGGGATGCGACCTCTTAATTTCGAGACAAGCGACCTTAGAATGCTCT
>JAPOHM010000252.1 GCA_029979405.1 Methanobacteriota archaeon | reverse complement strand
CATTTCCATTGCTCCATGGTCCAACCCTCAGGTAAGCCTTCTGCTGGCAGTGGAGGTGTCTCGGGTTGATTGATTTGAGGTTCAACTTTTTCCGGTTCAGGCTTGTTGCCTGCCAAATCTTCAATCGATAAGCCATCATCATAATTTACATTATTTTCAGCATTACCTGCTGCTAGAATATCCTCATCGGTCAAATGTTGTTTTTCATCACTTAGGTCCATTGGTTGTACCTCGTCGTCCCAATGTTCCTGGCCTTCAATTCCACCAAATCCAGAAATGCCGGCCTCTCCTTCGAGTGCCTCTTGGGCAATCGATTTCGTTGGATCAAATGGTACGCCAAATCGATCAATGAGTTTCTTTTTCTTTCGTTTTTGTGATAGGCCAGCAGCACCGAGAATCAAAATGAACAAAACAACAAATATCGCACCGCCGATTATTGCGAAATCTTTGATGTGTTGCATGATTTCAGATTCTGTCTCAGTGGCATCTGATTGAGACTTATTCCATAAGAAATATGGCAGAGGTTCCTTGTTTTCCATCGTTTTTTGAGCAACATAGGTCTGATACTCTTCCGAACGCCATGCTTCACAAATTTCTGTTGTGATATTAAGATAAAATTCACAGTGATCTTTTTCTGTTTGAATAGTCTTATCCTCATCATTGTAATCACTGAAAAATCCTACTCCATCACCATCAGAATCGCGGTATTCTGCTGGATTTTGAGGGAGGTCATCGCCCTCATCCGCCCAACCATCATTGTCACTATCCAAACATCCGTAATACACTTGTTCGGTATATGCTAGTTGACCCAATGAATCACTCGTAATTACCCATGCCTTCGTAGAAGTTCCACTTTCTTCGATGCAACTGTCTGGACGAATCCCGTCAGAATTATCTCCGTAACCATCTCCATCGATGTCAGTTGTCTGTGTTCTATCGATAGGAAAAGCATCACCTGAATCAGACCAACCATCAAAATCGGAATCTGGGCACCCACGTTGGTCTACATTTGAAAAGCCATTAACTTGTGGACAATCGTCTCCATTCTCTCCATCGGAATTATCTCCAAAGCCATCGCTGTCTTGGTCATACCATTGATCTGAATTATCAGGGAAAAGATCCGCATTATCGCCTATACCATCCCCATCCGAATCAACACTCTCCGAAGCATTAGTTGGAAATTGATCTGAATTATCTCCAACACCATCCATGTCACTATCTTTTGATTCAGTTCCATCATTTGGGAAGTCGTCAGCATTATCCCCTACTCCGTCTCCATCCGTGTCTGACCACTCTTGGGCATTATCGGGGAAAATGTCTGAGAGATCGCCTACACCGTCTCCATCTCGGTCCACATCAAATAGATGAACACTGTATTTGTTGGAAAAAACTGTTGTCACAAATACTCTATTCGAAAAATCCTGCCAAGAATGGATGACTTCCTGACCTATGTCGAAACTTTGTTCAGTCGACAAATTTTCAAAAGATAAAAGATGAAAACTTCCACTTAGGGTTCCAACTCGAATGATTCCTGTACTATTCATCGCAATATTACTG
>JAPOHM010000167.1 GCA_029979405.1 Methanobacteriota archaeon | reverse complement strand
TCTCAATACTCGTGTCTCTTACTTGCGTGTAATCGTAGGGGGGAATCGCTGACTTCATGAATACCTTGACAGTATTTCTGCCTGGATTGATTAACTCCCCTGCTATTGTAGCAATGATTATCTGAATATCCGCATCGTCCCTAATCGGTTTTATTTCCCAATCGGGGTGGCTATCATAGGCATAGTTCCTGAAATAAATTTTGATGTTTTTCTTGAACTGGCCTCTACACTCAGGACCATATCCTGTGAGTAGTGAAACCTTGTCTGTAATCTCTCTTTTACAACTATTACATGTAGCTGTCATGATCAGAGTTTTAACCAATTTCCAAATGCAATTCTAAACCTATGTCTCCGACTCTATCGCCGACATAGATTGGCCTTCCCTCTTTCTCGAACAAATAGTGTGTTAGTAATTCGTTCTTGTCGAGGCTCTTATGGTTGCCGTCTTCATCTAAGTAGATTTTGAAATCTACGATTTCTGAATAAAGGTCTCCTTCATCGTTCTGTGGGTAGCCGATTCCGTTCGCTTCTAACAAGTTATCAACAATTCTTTGGTTCAACCACGCTCCAGACGCCTTAATTTGCCTTGAATCTGGCGAAACACAGTAATAACCGCCCCCTACGGATGCTTGTAGTTGTTCAAGTGTGAAGTCTTCCCCACCTGAAACCCAATGTTCCTTAATCATGTCATCTAAAGGAAGGAATTTCGTTAGTTCCCCACATGCTACTTGAAGTAACATTTTCACTCTCTCAGTCTTGCTTTCGCTTGACATGATCAGAGGATTTCAACTAGCGTAGCTGAAAAACAGTCCTGGCTTTGTTGCTTCACTCAAAGTGCCGCATTGATTGGGGCATTCGTCACAACTTGTAAGACAGCCAATCGTCGGGGTATCGCTGTCGATGAATTTGTCTCCATCGAAATATCTCGTTCCCATCAACTTCTGCCTGTTTTTCTTCGCATTAGCATATCCGTTAGTCCTATCAGCATGGTATGATGTTGGATTCTTCATGTTATCCGAATCGCAATAATCAAACGCTGGGTGATTCTTAGACATTCTCCACGGTGTTTCGATTCTTCGCCAGCCATTTTGCTCGGCAATATCAACGAATCCGTCTTGAGCTTCGTTAAGCAATTCTCCTTCCCAACAACCATCATTATACGGTATGGTGCATATTCTCAAAAACACTCTATCCTTTCTAACCACATTGTCTTGGCCTTTCAGATATGTATGGTGCTTCTTTGGAAAAAGCGCATCATAGCTGTAAAATGTTTCTATGAGTTTGTCTATTCTTCCATCTGGATTATCCATCCACGGTGGAAAGTCATAACCTGCAATTACGCTCCAATGGAACACCGCATCAGACATGGCTAGCCTCCAGAGCTGTTCTTCTGTAGGAGTCTTCCACATCTTAGTGATAATTACACTTCTAATTCCAAGAGTTGCAAGTGCTTCTGCACATCTGACTGTTGTTTCCCAACAATACGAAGGGTCTCCTAACACTCCGTTGCGAACCCAAAATCTTCCTTTCTTGATGACTCTTATGCCATCTTGAAATAACAGATTGGGTTCTAAGATTTGCACAATCGGCTTATCAAACTTGATTTTTGCATAGGTAACATGCATCGAATCTGCTGCATAGCATCCGTGACAGCCTCCTTTGCAACCCTTGACTGAATCAATTAGGTTCCAGTCCGTCTTGCTGTTTTCTCTTACTCGGATTACCTTTTTTGGAAAAGTTGTTTTTTTCCTACCATCCTTCGTTGTTGCTGACGGTATTTGTTTCGGCAATACGGGTATCCTCTCTCTCTCCACGATTTCTGAAATCGTCATGATCAGACTCGGCTAAGATTCACCCCAAAACTCGGCTACTTCTTGCTTTAGCTCATGGAGTTGAGCCCACGATATCCCATACTTTTCCTCAATATCATCGTCGTGAGGAGTATTGTGTGTCTCGGCCATTGCATTAATTATCTTTCTAAATAGGCCCAAGTGCCTTTGCACTTCACAATGCGGGCAATGAGGCCAACATGCAGTTCCCTCATCGTCTTTCCAATCGTGTTGAGTTGGAAGAATGAAATTTTCTCTCCAATCTGATTCTCTCTCAGTCTTGCTTTCGCTTGACATGATCAGACTTTTGAAATACTACGCCAAAAGGAAGTCGGTTTTTCCATAAACCTTCTCACCATCCAGAATTATTGTTTCTTCGTGAAATTTCTCAAAGGGGAAATCAAAATCCCCTGCTGTTAGCAAGTTGTAATCTGCAAACACTTGCTCAACAATGTAGCTATTCAGGTCTATTTCATGTAAGCCCATAGCCATTTCAATCAATGTCTCTTCCGAATACGCTCTCCTTAAGCAGAAATCTTTTGCTACATCTAAGACCCAAGTTCCCTCGAATTCTTTGAGATGCTCGCTTAATTCGGCCCACTCTTCCTCAAACCGGCGATCTACCATCTCAATACTTTCGTCGGCATCTTCCGAAATAAAGGTAAATTCGCCGGTGCAACATTGGCAACAATGATAACACCAGTAAGCATCATCAGAGGCGGTTTCCGCATCAAAATCTTCATACAATTGAATTATCCCTGGTTGATTTTGACTGTCTAAGCCATCGTAAGGCCCACAGTATGCATGATGTTTGCACGCTTCCTTGTAGTCCTTGTGGACTATCTCAAATATCCACCTTTCCGATAGCAACTCCTGTCGTGCAGTTTCTTGTCTTGGAGACAACTCATCGTAATTATCACCCGCTATAGGGCGGGATGGTAAATCTCCACCTTGAAGAAATCTAAACACTTCGTATGGTTTGCCTCGTAAATCCCACATGGCATACCAGTGGCCGTCGTCATCCCAAGGAACCGCGTCCTCACCCATGATACGCATTATTGCAATATCAAAATCAGTCCTGTAAGCAAGATAATTTGCTATTGACAGAAAATCCGTCGGTAAATGCTTGATGTGATAAGCTGGGTGATGGTCTCCACAATCTCCTGCTGGTGTTACTATTAGTGCAGTTTTCAGTCCTCTCTCTTTGCGGCAAATAGAACCGTAGCCTATTTTTTTACCTAAATGTGAATTTAGGCCTTTACCACAATTTACACATTCATTGTGTGTCATGTTCAGAAGGGGCATGAACCCACATTTGGGTGGAATCATCCCACATCAAATACCCTTGAAGGGTTTGCATATCCCATTTCCCGTTCATTTGGAATGGTTGTTGATTTTGCCCCGCCATTTGCATCCCCATTTGCAATGGGTTTTGGAATGCTGACTGCTGAGGAAGTAAATTTACCTCATTAGTTCCAGGCACTCCAATAAGCTGAGGCATCATCAGAAAAATCGTAAATCCTGCGTAACCCAGCCAAAATGCTGGTGAATCAACCGTTTCGGGTAATTTCAACACGCTAAGGTCGATGTCTTGTAGATTGGCATACCAATATCCTCCTGCAATTATCAGCATCAATACACCAAAGACTCTACGCATAGTTACGGGTTGCATGATCAGTTGGACAGGGTGTTGCCGTTTAGGACATTCCCTTTCCATACATTCCGAGAATTTTGA
>JAPOHM010000176.1 GCA_029979405.1 Methanobacteriota archaeon | reverse complement strand
GTTAGGCCCTCACCAAGGTATCAGGCTCGAGCGCCTTCGTGCTGATTTGGAATACGAATTCTTGGGCCAAAGACGAACATCAATTGTCCACGAAAGTGCTGACCAAACCGAATTAGTCTCAAAAGAAGTTCCAGCTTTACAAGTAGGTGCACCCGATGCTTCCATGCCAGCATCTCAAGTGACTGAAGACGGTTATGATTGGCTAGATTGTGACGGTCAGAAGTGGTACAGATTAACTGGCTCTGCTACTGAATGGCATAAATTTGAGTGATTAAATTAGAGGTCCGATGTAAACCCCGAGCGCAATTATTGCACATGATGCGACTACTATCAGCACGTTATCATCAATCGGACCAAACTCGTATCTTTCAACAAAGGATGCAACTGCACCTGATAGAGCCCCCCAGATTGGTATTGAAGGGTCCGCACTTTTCCCGATAAAGTATCCAAGCGGAATACAAAGGATCGCCATCCCAAGGTTTCCCCAAGCACTTTTTGTTCTCTTAGCAAATAATTTATTTCTGATAATCCCAGTGACTCCGTCGCCATATGCCATGAATAATGCTGGCAAAATTGCTAACCATGGGTCATTCAGGTAGTGCCATAGGGCGAAGACTGAAATTCCTAGCATGAACGCAAAGGTAGCATCATTCATGTTTTGTTCGGTTTGCATCCAATATAGTCGCTTATCCATTATGTGAGTAGCTGCCAGCCCAATTCCACCAAGAATTCCCCCCAAAAGAGGCCATATTGGGTCTGTAAACACGATTGGAACCATGATTAGAGGTATCCCTCCAGAAATCATGTGGGCAACTTTTCGATTATAGTAGACGGCAACCATGTTTTCCATTCCTCTGGAGAGCATATAGCCATGTAGAGGTTTGATTGCCAAAACGATAATTCCAGCCCAGCCACCGAGAATTAGGAACCAAATGAACTCACTTTCAGGACCCATTATTACTTGTTGAGGCATTTAGTGAATAAGTTTGACCTCAAAGAAATGTGAAGAGTCATTAATTATCGCACTATAGGCATAAACCGATTAGTAAAAGGATAACTTTGAAATCATGTAATAGTTTGAACAGCCTTGTGAAATGGAAACCTAAGATGATGCAAGACCTTTCACTGAGGGTTGTAATCGTAACTGGAGCAAACAGTGGTATCGGCTATCACATGGCGTCGGGTTTCGCTTCAAGGGATGCGATTGTAATCATGGCATGTCGTAATATCGAAAAAGGTAAGGCCGCTCGTGAAAAGTTGTTGAAAAAGCACCCAGGTACAATGATTCACGTAATGGAACTTGATTTAGCAGACTTAGAAAGCATTGGAAGATTTACCGATGAGATCCTTGTCAAATACAAAAATTTGGACATACTTGTAAACAATGCTGGCGTGATGATTCCACCAAAGTCAGAAACCAAAGACGGGTTTGAATTGCAAATAGGAACCAACCACTTAGGTCACTTTGCGCTAACTGGCAAATTATTTCCACTTCTAAAAGGAACTCCTGGGAGCAGGGTTGTCACCGTTTCAAGTATAGCTCACAATATGGGCGAGATCAATCTAGAAGACTTGAATTACAAATCGCGAAAATATAGAAAATGGCCAGCATACGGTCAGAGTAAATTAGCGAATTTAATGTTCGCAATTGAGTTTGACCGAAGATTGAAATCTTCAGGCATAGATGTCAAATCGTTTGGTTCACATCCGGGTTATTCAAGGACAAAATTGCAAAGATATTCCATCTTTTGGAGATTGTTAAATGTCATAGCAATGCGGGCAAAAACCGGTGCAAAATCCACTCTTTTTGCTGCAACTTCAGACCTCGCAAACGATTGTGTTTACTGGGGGCCAACAGGACCGCTTGATGCTTGGGGGAAAATTGGAAAATCCACAATTAACGAAAAGGCAATGGATGAAAAAGTTGCCAAAAAGTTGTGGGAATTAAGTGAAGAATTAACTGGTGTTAAATACGAATTTTGAAGTGGTACAATGATTAACATCATCAAAACTACACTTCCAATTTCAATGCGAGAATTCGAAGTGACATCATTCGCACAATCACTTGTTGAAGCAGGCGCTGCATGTGTTCAACAACATGAGATTTCATCAACTTACGAATGGGAAGGAAAAATACAGCACGAAAAAGAATGGTCGATTAGTGTCAAAGTTTCAAGCACAAATATAGATTCAATCATTCAAGTAATCAAGCACTTACATCCATATGAAGTGCCTCAGATTTTAATCCAATCAGTTGAGGCAAACAGCAATTATGAGGATTGGGTTAATTCATCTTAAGAATTACAATACTGGAGTATTTCTTCGTAATTAGGTTCTAATCCCAAATTTTCTGCAACCCAGAAATATCCGATTTTACCATCTTCATCGACGATTACAACTCCCCGATTTGCTGCAGTATATCCATCAATGACGAAATTTTCAAATTCCATGTGATAATCTTTGATCATGGTTCTGTGCACGTCAGATAGTAATTCAAAATGGATATCATACTGATCTGCAAAAGCTTTGTTGGCAAAGGGTGCATCTACAGATACGCCAAAAACTACTGCATTTGCATCAGTTAAAGAAGAGAGTGAATCAGAAAACATGCACATTTCCTTTGTACACACGCCGGTAAATGCTGCTGGATAGAATGCAAGAACAACTTTTTGTCCTTTGTAATCAGAAATAGAATATGTCTCTCTGTTTGTACCGGTTAATATGAAATTCGGTGCATCATCTCCAACCTTGACCATAGGCATTGGTCAGATTACCACTCTATAATATTGAGTATTTTTGATAATATGGTGCTCGTGCCGGGATTTGAACCCGGGTCGAAGGCTCGAGAGGCCTTCATGATGGGCCACTACACTACACGAGCGACATCATGCCGAATTGTCACCCGTATTTATTCTGACCGGGTTTAACATAGGTTCATTTTCACAAAAAGTGAAAGTGATAATAGGCTTTCAGTTTAGCGAATTATTAGTTTCACTTTTATCCACCTGTCTACTTCCTTCATTCATATACTGGTCGTGATTAGTAAGATTCATGCAACAAAAAATGAGATTCTCGGATTTCACTCCGAGTAAAAAAGTAGCACAGACAAATAGTCAGTTCAGAACACACATAGTTTGGAATGATGTTGAATGGGATTGGAAACCTCTTGCAATCGAAGTTTCCAGCACTTGGAACCTCGTTCCCATCCACAGTGACCTTCATGGTGTAGACGCTGCCGCCCCTGGCGCTCTGTCGGGCGGGCAGGCTGCACACCACCTTGGTCGCCCTTGC
>JAPOHM010000023.1 GCA_029979405.1 Methanobacteriota archaeon | reverse complement strand
CGTAAACATCCATACCTTCAGTAACAGGCTCGTCAACGATTAGGTCAACAATTGGAATATCTGCAGTTATGCTTGACTCATGGTCATTGCTTCCCCAGAAGAATTCCAAGACGGCATCAGACCCTGGTACGGTGAAAACGATGGTTTGTGCTGACAAAGTTACTTTCACCTTTGAAGCTGAGGGTACCGATCCTGAATCCACCACGACATCAATCGACAAGGTTCCTGAACCAGTTGTTAAGAACGAATTCGATTGGTCTGTACTTCCTGTGTATTCATCTCCACCGATTTCCACGGTTACGGTGGCGTTAATTTGTGCTCCACCTGCATTTTCGAGTTCGTATGATATTTGGAATTCCCATGTGGATGAAGGATAACTGCCTGCCCATGAAGGATTTATTTCCCAACTTGCAATTTCAGTCTGTTGTGCGATGGAGTTCGTAATTGTTTGACTTTCTGGGTCATCGAGTAGGTCTGTAGTGAACGGACTTAATTCACCACTGCCTGACGGTCCAATTAGAAATAATTCAACAGGAGTTGAATCACAACAAATGTCAACACTTTCAGCGCTTGAATTGGGTATTGGTAACGACGAAATGGTGAACATTATGCACAAAAAGATTGGTAGTGCAACACGCTTCATCAATCCACCCAAATCAATCTGAGACGATAAAGCACTTGAAAACTATGGCGGAATGACCCAGAAAACCTTCAAAGAGCCTTCTCTAATAAATTACCAAGTTCCTTTTCAAATAACCCTACGAGAGCTTCCCCAACTTCTCCTTGCAATTCGTCGGGTAGTATTCTCAAACCAAGTCTTGCAGCGGCTCTACTAGCCTTCAATTCAGCATAAACAGAGCGTGCTTTTGCATTGAAATAGTAAGTAATAGCCTCTTTTATTTCGGACTTTAATTCTTCATCAGCGTCTACTTTTTCTCGAATGTAAGTTTTGATTTCATCCTTTACTAAATCTCTCAGTGCTTCAAGCATGATATCTTCCGTAGCCATCAATTCTTTCACTTGGTCGCCGAGGTTTCCAGTTAACAAGCGTTCAATTGCCATGATTGCCCGTAACAGTCAAATCTTTTGAACCCACCTATGAAATAATAAATCTCCAACTCTAGGTTTAAACCATGGAATTTTCGACAATTGGGTATGAAGACTCGACTGAGGAAGCAACTGTCAGGCTTCAACATGCAGACATTTTGGTAGTCTGGGGAGAAGAATCAATCCTTGGAATTATCACGTCAACGCAACTCGATAAAAATGGTAATTGTGGACAGATTTGTGAACTTGACATACTGGTTGACCCGACTACTGAAGAAATAACAAAGTGGAGGCCAAAATACTCTGTTTATACCGACGATGGCGAGCCAATTTCAGTCGTGCACCATCAATAAACCATTATCTTCGATTATAGCATACCCTATCCTCTCCAATTGAACAATGGTGCCGATAGGATAATTGTGATTTTCCAACAATCCTGTCACTTCGTTTATTGTTTTGTCATCTGCAATTCTTAATGTGGTATTCTTGCCTTGTGAAGTCCAGTGTACGATTGGTCGCTTATCGGAGCGATCTATCGATTCGACAAATCCATCTGCACTTATGTCGCAAAAATCTTTCAATCTTATGGCCTTGTTTGAATCTTCTCTTTCAATAAAAATTGAGGATTGAATAGTGATTACTCTGTGATCCATTTCTGTCTCGGGGTGAGAACTGATTGATAGACTACTTGGATAATCACCTGAAAGTTGAATTTCAACTGGGTTCCTTACAAATGATAACCTTGGAGCGTTAGGTTCTATCACTTTTGTATTGTGTGAATATAACGTAGAAAGAGGGACTGCAATGTCCTTTTGAGTTAAAGCTAACTCAATCCAGAATGACCTTAATGCTTCAGGCTTTATTCCTCTCCTAAAAAGAGCCGATAATGTAGGAAGTCTCGGGTCATCCCAATCATCGAATTTACCTTCAGCAATGTCTTTCTTCATTTGTGATGTGGAAAATGAACCAAATTCGTGTACCTTTACTCGACCCCAATAAATTGTTTCAGGGTATGTCCAACCAAAATGTTCGTATAGCAATTTTTGTTTCCTTGTTGAATCCATCAAATCTTTTCCTCTGATGATGTGTGTCACGCCCTGTAAATGGTCTTCAATAGCAGATTGAAAATCTAATAGTGGCCATACTCGCCACTTATCGCCAACTCTTGGGTGAGCGTTGGTTTGTATTCGAGCCGCAGGCCAGTCTCTTAATGCAGGATTTTTTTGGTCCATTCCAGTCTTCATTCTAAGCACGGCATCTCCTGGATTGAAACCGTCGGTTTGATTCATTTTTTCCCACAATTCGAGGTTTGTTTCTATATTGTTAAGTCTACAAGGACAATTTTCATTTTTCAGTCTGAATTCTCTGAAATCATCTCCAGAACATGTACAGACATATGCAAAGTCTGTTTCAATTGATTTCTTTGCATATTCATGATATTTGTCCATCCTTTCACTTGCAATTACTATGCGATGGGCTGAAAAGCCACACAGTTGCTCTTGTTGTTTTGGAATCGATTCGTATGCGGACAACATAGGAGGTTTTACTGTAGTATCTGTATCATCGAATCTTAGAATTAATTCTCCACCCAAGTCTCTTGCGTATTCGCCATTAATCACCAAACCTCTAGAATGGCCAAAAGATAGGGGTCCATTCGGGTTAGGTGCAAATCTCAATACAGGTTTTCGATTGCCCAAGTTTGGTAATTCTGGTAAACCTTCTCTTCTTTTTTGTTCCTTTTTTTCTAGCAATTCAGGTGCTACTGATTCAAGGATCTGGCGGATGTGTTCTACACCATTTTCTTCTGCCAATTTATTTGCAATAGTAACTTCTTTAGCAACTAATGGTGCTATTATTTTTCCAAATTGTCGCAAATCAGAGCGAGAACCCATTATTCTACTTATTACCGATCCTGCTTGACCTTTACCATCATATTGGTAGCTGTTTTGTAGTGCGAGATTCCGAATAAGTTCCAGCGTTTCTTCATCTGGCTCCCACGACATGGTCATGGGTAGGGGGCCGAGTTTTTCAAAACAAGGTTTTCTGATTCGAATTAGGCCTTGGAGGGGTTTTACCTCCCCATGCCTTCTCAACAGTCTTCCAAGACCACCTCAAGCATTCATGAGGAGTATCTCCAGAAACAAGTTTTTTGATTGCAGTAATCGTTTTAGGGTCAGATGGATACCCACTTCCAATATCGAAACCTAATGAATCCGATATTTGTTGTATGATCTTATCTCGGGTAACTTTGGCAATAATGCTCGCAGCGCCCACACAAAGGAATTTCTCATCCGCTTTATGCTCAGCAACACATTCTCTTTTTGATAATCTTGATACATTATTTCCAAATCTTTCAGCATTAACATCACAGGCGTCAAGGATTACTTTTCCTTGGGGCATGTTTTCTAATGCCTCAGCAAACAATTCGACTTCTAATTTGTTTAAGTTGTCCGAATTGTCTATTCGCTCTGGCGAACAAATCACTACCTTGTGGGGCATTTCAATCAATTTTTCATAAATTTCATTCCTCTTTTTGACAGACAATAATTTTGAATCTTTAACTCCTAAATCTGAAAGTTGGTTTTCAGAGATTTGTGCGAATGCACAAACCACGAGCGGTCCAATTACGGGACCTCTGCCTGCTTCATCAACACCTATTTTCATTATATCACTGCAAATCCAAGTCATCTAAATCAAACATCGAAGGAATCTCCTCTTTTGGTTTTGGGACAGTTCTATCCGTTACTGGCACAATGTTATCTGGTAGCACCACATTTGCATCGTGAGGTTGACTCACATCCCCTTGTGATATACTCTCACTTAGGTTTTCGATTTTGCCTTTAATCGCATTTATGTCATGGTGGTCTAAAACAGTATTTGCCGCCGTCACCAGACGCTCATCAACCGGTTCCATTGCAGGTTCAGATGGTTTACTTGAAGCCTTGAACATACCAGTGAATGCATCTGAAGGGATTTGAGGAGATTCTACGATTTCAGGTTCAGTTTGACGTTTTTTAGAGAATTCTGCCATCCAATCTTCATTATTTTTATCAGAATTTGTTTCTGGATTTGCGAGTTGTATTTTCTCCAATCTTGCCTTTCGGTCATTTAGTGATTTGTTGATCATCACTCCACTGACGATAATTGCTAACAGAACTAATTTCCAAGCCCAGATTGTTTTCAGCACGTACCCTATCCCTGATGATAAGGAGTCTACGACAGAACCGTCACTTTCAGTTTCTTTTGCGGTAGCATCAAAACTTGAACTTGCTGAATAAATGAAGGGTTTATCCTCAGCAAGGCGACTATTTGCTGTTATGTTGAGGAAGAAATCGTCACTCGAATGTTGGTCATCAGGTAAATCAGCCCATCCTCTAAACGTAAAATTGGCTCCCACGGGGATGTCAATAATCTCAAATGACCTAATGTTGCCATTTGTCCCTTCGTATATGGCTTCATTTGGCGGTACAAATGACATATCTGTATAATATGAAGAAGACATTTTTACTATTAATCCATCAACGATGTTACCTTCATTTCTCAATGTCATAACAACTTCTAATCTGCCGTTGTTTACATCTTGTGCAGAATCTTCCCAAATCCAATTTACAAATGCAGCAGTAGTTGATGATACCGTTATTTGGTCCAATAACTCTCCATCTAAGTTTTCCAACAAGAGGGTGACACTACCTTCTTGGAATCCTACTGCGTCTTGAATAGTAGATATGTTCAATGGTATCTGGTGACTAACCTCTCCGCTTGAGAGTCCCGTGTAATCGGATGTAATATCGAAGTTCATCCCGTCACCATTTACCAGAGTTATTTTGAATTGGTCAAAAAAATTACCAGAGTTCTCTATGGTTACCATCTTTTGGCAAGTATCGTTTACTTCAACCATTAGACAAGATAAATCATTCATTGTCAGACTAGCTGACCGTAATAGTTTGATGCTAGAAGACAGAGTGATTGTTTCTGATCGTTGTGGGAAATTTAATGGTTGAGCTATTAGAGTGACGTTCAATTCGCTATTTTTTACATATGGTGAATCAAAACCAATTTCAATTATTCTTGATTCATTCGGGGATAAAGATATCATATCAAATGCATTAAAAATAGCGACTGTCCAACCATTTACTTCAATTCTATCAGCATTTTCCGTACCTCCGATACTTAGTGTTGTATCCAAATATGTGTCAATGTTGCCGTTATTTCTTACTGTTACTTGTAAACGTCCATCATCACCAGGATCTAATTGTAAATCATTTTCAGCAAAATCTATGGTAATATTGTGAAAGGTTTGCATCTTTAAACTGAAAGTCCAAGTTTCCAGTCTTTTATCAAGTCCAGATTGAGCAGTAAGAGTGAATGTCGGGCCTGTTCCAGCAAGTGGAGCACCATTCAAAATTAGAGGAGTATGAATAAAGAAATATATGTACTCTTCAGCATTGTCATCTAATTGAATATTCAGAATCTTATCTCCGTTAACATCTCCGACAAAACCATAATTCCAATTTGAATCTGTGTCCATTGAAATAGTTACGTTGTCCATATAGCCTGCCATATTTGTAATGTTAACAGCTAAAGATGTGTTGACATTTTGCTGAACAAGAAACGTTGAGCCATCATTTGCTCCAAAATTAAGGTTCGACCATTTTGAAACTACGATGCTTAACTCGTGTGTAAGTCTGTAATTTACATCCTCGAGACATGTAATATCGAATGAAATATTTTTGAGACCATATGGTGAATTTTCATCAGCAGTTAGATTGAGACTTAACTCCCCCAATCTTCCTGATGCAACGCGAGTAAAGTTAGTTTCTAAATTACTGACCGTTATATCAGAATCCGATTGATTCAATTCGATTTTGAAATGTCTTTCATCGTTTACTATATTGTGGTATGCTACACGCAAGGAAATGGTTTCAGCAGGATGAATAATTACTTCTTCATCAATGTAAAAATTGAATGGATGCCCATCTGCTGACACCGAATAGTGAAATGGCATCATAATAAACAACACCAACAAAGCCATTCGGCGCATGAACCCTGTAAAATATCTCATCTATCAAATCCACCCTGTTTGAGCATCATGCTATGTGTTGAAACGAAAGTGTATATACTCGAAAAAATGGCGAACACCAATGCAATCTAAACTTGTAGTGATTTTGACAGCCCTGTTGGTCGCATCAGTAATTCCATTTGGTGTTGCTGCTGAAGAACCAACGGATAACATAACGACCATAGCACAGAATACAGGTGCACACAATACTCTTGTTAGCGCACTTGTCCATACCGGATTGGTAGACACTCTGAATGAAGTGGGGCCATTTACTGTATTTGCGCCAACCGATGGTGCCTTTGCCGCAATAGACTTCAATTTGTCAGATTTCGAAGACGATTATGACAATGAAACATTGAAGCTAATTTTGCTACACCATGTAGCAATTGGTCACGTCAACTCATCTGACATTACAGACGGTATGGTAGTGACCATGGCTAGTGGATATGATGTTGTCTTGACCACAACCGCTTCGGGAGTTATGGTTAACAACGCTACTGTAACTACCGCTGACGTTCAGGCAACTAACGGGGTAATACACGTGATTGACGCAGTTATTGCTCCAACAGATGAGGAAATCGAAAACCACATGGGCATGATGATGATTGACACAAACGGTGATTCAATGGTTTCACTTGACGAGTTTTTGTCAGCTTGGGAAATGGAGGAACCTCTAGATAACAACACCAGAGATTACCTAACAGAACAGTTTAACGATTATGACCTCGATATGGACGGTTTGTTGAATTCAGACGAATTAATTGAATTTATTGCCTCCTTTGAAGAGGAATACGACGGACCAACTTTCGTCTGCGACAACGGTGAAGAAATCCCAGCGGATTGGGTTAACGATGGTGAAGAAGATTGTGAAGACGGTTCAGATGAAGGCGTTGCTCAAGGCCCACCTGGTGAAATTTGTTACAATGTCGTAACTCACACTGTCGATGTATTGGCAGATCAGGCTACCTGTGAAGCTTACGTGTACTTTGAAAACTACTCTGGTAATGGAATGGATAATTTCACTGGGTGTTACAACATGGTCTCTCATGCAGTAAGTTTTGTTTCACAGGCTGCGTGTGAGGGTTACAGGTGGACTCCATCAGTTTCAATTGCAATGACTGCAGGTGCAACTGGTATTCACACCTCGTTGGTTGCTGCACTTGACAAAGCAGAGTTGGTTGCAACCCTAAATGGCACAGATAATTTCACTGTGTTTGCTCCAACCGATGAGGCATTCACTGCTGCGGGAATCGACCTTGACACTTTTGTGACGGATGAGGAAATCGATGCACTTGCTGATATCTTACTATACCACGTAATCGCAGGAAAGGTTATGTCAACCGACCTCGTAAATGGCACAACTATCGTAGCAGCCGCAAACGGAGATAATTTATCTATAACTGTTGACGCAAACGGAGTTTCAGTTGGTGGCGATGGCGCTATGGTTACCATAGCAGACGTACCAGCAAGTAACGGTGTGATCCACGTCATAGACAAAGTATTGCTACCACCAGCAGATGAACCTGTTGAACCAGTAGGTCCAACATGTGACCTGACAGTCGGCATTGCATCGTCTGGATTTGCGTTCTCTCCAGCATCGGCTACCATTGAAGTTGGCCAAACAGTCTGCTGGGAATGGGTTGATTCAGATACCGCACACAACGTCGTAGAAGTTGACGGATTCAAGTCCTCCACACTAACTACAGGAGGAATTACTTCCGGCGCATCTGCCACGACCGTAAGTTTCCATCACACATTTACCGAGAACACTACTTTCTACTATGCATGTCAACCACACATTGGAATGGAAATGTTCGGAAAGATTGTAGTTGGTGATGGAGGAGACACCGGAGCTACCGAAGAAGTTGAAGACAAGGTGGTTGAAGAAACACCTGGCTTCTTGGGCATCACTGTTATCCTCGCTACTTTAGGAGCAGTCCTATTTGCAAGGATAAACCGTGAAGAAGAGTGATAATTTGGACGAGGAGAAAAAATCAAACCGCACCACTATCATCGGAGCAGTATTCGCTCTGATATTGATTATTGGTGCGGTTTGGTACTCCCAAATTGTTAGTTATGAATCAAGTCTAGGGACAGATAACGTCGTGAAAGTCTCGATAGATGATGCGAATCACAGCAATGGTTCTAACGATAATCTACTCTCTATGCAATTCGAAGATGGAGGAGAGAATCTTTCTTGGGGATCGTTAGAAATTTCCCTAAAGAACGGAGATGCAGAACACAGCTGTACATTTGGTGTTCAATCCAATGATAATAATCAGGAAGGAAAAATTGTTTCAACACTGGGTGCCGATGCAAAGACATTCACGGCAGTAATTGATGCAACTTCAGAAGACGAATTCACTGCCTTGAATCTACCCGAAATGAATGAAACTAACTTGACAGATTATTGGATGAAATTTTCAAAAACCGATGTTTACTTAGGAGACGGAATAAGTTGGAAGTTTTATTCAAATGTTGATTTTGACCAAATAAAAAACGTCAATACATCAGATTTCTCAAACAACACAGATGACAGACTTGATTGGTATGAGTATGATTTCTCGGTACATCGCGTTATTCCCCTTGATGGCGTATATGTCATCAAGAAAGGCGATTCATTGTTTAAGTTACAATTCCTATCCTACTACAATTCGGATGATGAAAGCAGATATCCCACAGTAATGATAGCCGCAGTTGATGATACCGATTTTCCTGCATTAGACAATCCTAATTTAGTTGTACCTTCTCCATGCAAAATTACAGTCAACGATTTGGATGTTGATAACTGGAATTATAATGAAACTGTATTTCTTGTAGAAAATAACGTGAACATATGTTCATCAGAATGTGATTTGGAGATAGTAATCCGGTACGAGAAACAAAAAGTAGCCGTAGATTGAATAATTTCAATGTACGGGGTCTTTAATTTGCTTAATTAGTAAACTCAAATCGATTTGAGCACCGCTCATTGGGACATTCAGTTCGAATGACTCTGATACGTTAGGGTCGACTTCTCCACACTCTCCTACCTTTGTATTGTTGACCATGATATTAGCAGACCTTCCTTTTAGCCACGGACCAGAATCATTTTCTTCCAAACTCCAGTCTTGACAACCTAAATCCCGCATCAATGCTTGGATTCTACCTCGTAGTGAGGCAAAACCACCAGAGTTTTCTGCGACAAGGAATGCGAACCTATCTCGATTTTTGTGGTCTATGACCACACTTCCCAATTCATAAACCCCTTGAGGCAAATCATGGTGCCTATTTGCTGCTAACAAACGCAATAATCCGGGGAGAATATTCTGTCGCAGGATTGTGTGATCGGTTGTTATCGGATTGGTCATACGTGTAATTTCACCGTCAGGCAACCAGTTAACTAAATTGAACTGGTCATCATCATTTGAAAGTGTTAGAGATTGAATTTGCATTAATCCCAATCCTTGCAAAGCATCTCTGATTCTTCTTCGTAAATGGCCATCACTCCTCGGCAATCCGGTAAGTGGGGCTTTTGGAACATCATGTGCTAAGTCATCATAACCATGTCCGATTGCAATCTCTTCAACCAAATCTATTGGATGTAATATGTCAAACCTCCACCTTGGCATTGATATCGAAAGTCCGAGTTTATCCTCTCCATTGAAAATGCCCCCCATCCTTCTAATTGCAGAATTTATCTCATCATCACTGAATGAATTACCTAATATTGACTCGACCATATTTCTTGGTACATGGTGTTCGATTGGACTACCATTAAGATTCCAATCTTCACCTTCACAAGTGTTAACCCTCACAGATTCCACTCTTCCACCAAGAATCGATAATTGTAAACAAACAAGCATCAAAGCTGACTCACACGCTCTAATATCAAGTCCAGTAACGTCGATGAAAATGTCCTTTGTTTGAGTTGTGA
Source organism: Methanobacteriota archaeon (assembly GCA_029979405.1). Next base: position 2,331 of record JAPOHM010000023.1, on the reverse strand, counting down.
CTGTTGTATGGTCCCCGTTTATTATTGGAGGGAATGAAAGCACTTCTCCATTTGAATCGAAAATAATTGGAACTTTATCCATGCCGTCCAAAAGATGAGCATAATCTATACCTTTTGGATGATTAGATAATATGTCATCTATTGACATTTCATCCTTCATAGATAGTGGAGTAAATTTGTAATTTCTTTCAACAGCTTGTACATTAAATGGAGGAGATATTTTCTTTAAATCATGAACTCCTATGGATGCTCTCTTACGTCCTCTACCTAAGGCGAAATGTAATTTTTCTTGGTGGTCCATTAAACGTTTAATGACAGAATCATCAATGGTTAATCCCCTTACAACGGCGCCCAAAATAACAGGCCTAATGTTCTTCAAATCTTCAGACACAGTCATTGAAATTGTACCAGGTTGAACATTCAGTCGTGGTTTTGGAGGTGCATCATGTAGGAATGGTAACATCCCATGAAATAGTGTTTCAGGTGATAGAAGATCTGGCCTATCCGGGAAAATTTCTATTTCAAGAACTTCATCGTCACATTTGTCTATATCTGTACCCATAAGAGGAAGTCTGAATGCTAAATCTTCTATGTCATGCTTCCTTCCGGATTTAGCAACAAATCCCCTTAGAAGTTCTTGGTCGACGCTGATAGTGGGAATAATCTCACCTCGCAAACCAGTGTGGCATAGGCCTATCATAACCTGCAAGTCGAAGGCCACTAACTGCCGCAGTATCTTGGTCGCAAGCTCTTAGGTTACCTCTAGTTAGAGAATCAATCGAATTTATTCCAATACGGTTCAGATGAGCAGAAAGGTCTGCGCTAATTTGGCTAAGCCAGCCAGACAAATTATTATCCGGTGGTTGGCAAATTACGAACGAAAGATTAGCGCTACATGCAACGATTAAGTCTTCACTATTTGCCGACCATGGTAACCAAATCGAGGCTATCGATTCTTCGTCGAGGGAAGATGCTGATTTGCCGATTAATGGCAAGGATGCGGCTGCACTAATCCCACTTCCATCGTCCAAAACAGAAATTGAAGCATCACATCCGTGATATTTTGCTTCGGTGTGCAGGGCAAGAGACTGATTTACGCTTCTAACCAGTAGTACCTTTGCATCTGATTTTGCCATACATCGCAATGCCACTAACAAGCCATCAAGGGCCCCGCTATCTAATCTTGGAATTGAGTCCAAATCAATCGCAAATCCTGCGCAGTTTTCCACAAGTGTTGGTGCATCTGGAAAATTTTCACAATCAAGTAAGGCAATATCGCATTCCCTTGGGGCCATTCTTACCAAGCAGGGATGAAACAAATCATCGGTAACGCCTTCTGGTATATATGGCAATAACGGAGTTGGCAATGCTAAACTATTATCCTTTCCAATAAGAGTTACAGTGTCACAGGTAGAATATGATGGATTGTGATTAGTGCCTGTTGGTACAATTGATATTCCACTGAAGTCCTCAGTGCATGATGCCATCCTCCCCTGCAATAAACTACCATCTGATTCGAGACAGACGGCGTCAGCGGGAATCTGGAGGTCTTCCTCCCCAAGCATCTTGTTGATTTGCTTTAATTCATCCTTTTCTAATGGTCTAAGATTGACGCCAGGTGGAGGAGTTGGGCACCTACCGTTAATGATAATTCGACCACCACTCATTCCAGCGCCAGGGTCGCTTCCAACATCACCGTGGACAATGATATCTCCCCCGGACATTCCGCCACCAATTCTCAACCCAGCACTGCCTCTGATGATCAATAATCCACCACTCATCTTTGAACCTGCATCATCTCCTACTCCATCGAGTACAGTAACTCGACCTGAGCGTTGTGCAAATGCTACGCAGTCACCAGTTCGACGTTCGCAAGTGATTTTGTTTCCATTATTACCTGCACCAAGGAATGACTCAGTTTCTCCCTGATGAGTGAAAGAACCACCTCTTCCAAATGCCGCTGTAAAGGGCCCTAAGTATCCCAAACTTCTCACCTTTGAACCATCGGGTAAATTAGGACACAATCCCAACTCTCCTTCCTTAGGAACGGGTTCGCCACTTGTGGTCCATCCTATTCGTAAGACGATGTTTCGTTCTAGTGCTTTTTCTAATTGTGCAGGAAGCCTTGAATTGATACTCATCGAGTTCGCAACCAATTCATCTACGCTTGCCATATGTCGCCGGTGAAGTTCTCTTTCATCAAAAGTTTGCTTGTTTTTGATTATAATTTACCATGACAAGGTTCATTTGAGTCACGCGTAGGGCCAAAGATGAGAGACATGTCAATCAAAGTGGCGATAAATGGTTATGGAACAATAGGAAAGCGTGTTG
>JAPOHM010000077.1 GCA_029979405.1 Methanobacteriota archaeon | reverse complement strand
TTTCTTCATTGTAAATTGCTAACGCATTTACAGAATCAATCAAGACAAAGTTTCTCTCTGTTGGAATAATCCTGAGGGTGTAAAGCGTTCGTAAGAGTACGCTTTCCAACATAATGGGGCTGTCAACAAATGTGATGTTGTTGTATTCAACATCAGTTCCTCCAAGTATTCCTGAAGAAACTAAATCAATGAATTGGATATTTGAAACGTCAACTCCAATTGAATTAAACGCATCAATAATTTCAACCGCACCTCTTGTAGCACAAATGTAAACTCCGCCCATCTCAAACATTTGCATAAGTGGAATTACAGTAGATGCGGTCACCATAAAGGCGTTTGTAGTACCACATCTAACTTGCACTGATGAGGAAAGACTCACTTCTGTAAGTTGTTCAGCTATCCTTTGGTCTAATTCAAACATGATTACTGCCCCCACCTACTTGTTTTATCGCTAACAGCACCCCATTTTAGCATTGGAGTGAGCATAACCCCAAGTGGTGTTAACTCAATACAATGTTTAGCACGGCTGTGTGATGTACCTCGCATTTTGACCACTTGCAAAAATCTCAGCAAGTGTCCCATTCTCTCGACATCTCCCATCACGATAATGCCGTCTGCAATCGCTTCTTCAACACCGAACGAGGACCAATGAGCATTCTCAGTCGCAGAAGTTATTTCTGAAATTAAGATAGTCGTGCAACCTAATGTTGCGAGTTTTTTACCCAGAGTAAACAAAAAGTCTCGAATCAACTGCTCACTTTTGATTTTGTAACAGAGAGTTGTAACCGAATCTATAACCAGTCTTGTTACACCTATTGTATTGACAATATCTACAATTGCTTTAATTAAAGCGTGAACGTCATCCAAATCGAAGGATGCTTTGTCCAAGCCTAACCATGAATACAATACATCCATATCAAAAACGTTGATCAAACCTGAGTCGATCATGTTCATATCGAAAAACGCATATTGCCTAATGTTCTCCAACAACTTCACACTTGGCTCTGTTGCTGTAAAGTGCGCACAAGCCTCCCCTGCTAGCGCACCTCTAACCAAAAATTCCATTCCCATTGTGGTCTTTCCTGAACCACATGTGCCAGCAGCTAAAACTGTTGACCCATAAGGGATTCCACCTCTAAGGATTTCATCCATTCCATGTATGCCAGTGATGCACCGGTCTCGGCTGTAAACTGCTGATGGTTGCATGGGGAACAGACAACCGAATACATCACACTAAATGAACGATACGCCAAATTACTCAGACTTCGCCCGGGGTAGGAGATGTTGAAACAAACCATGATGATGGTGATGAAGGGGGCCCTCCATTCCAAACTACTGTACTGTTCGCAAGTATACCCGTGCTTGGATTCCACTGCATCTGGGAAACTATTATGCCCACTCCTTCATCCTCTTCAGCAAATAGTAACCGAAGCCTACCGCTTGAATCATCTAGCCCATTGATTGAGCCAACGCCAAGGAAACCTGTTGTTCCCAAATCATAAACAACAGATGCATTTCCTGTTATCTGCGAATTAGGATCTCCAGTGAATAATCCGATTTGGCCACCAGGGATAACACCCTCTTTGTATAGATAGTCAGTAGTGCCAGAGGTTCCGCTCCTTTCAAAGGACCAACCCTTCATGGACAGGGCAAATCCATTCTGATTTTGAATTTCAATCCATTCAGGGCCACCATTAGTTGGACGAGGAGAGAATTCTGTAATTCTCAACAACTTAGGTGTAGATGCTCCATCATGGACTTCGAGACTTACAGAAATGATATCTTCTCCATTGATGAATTTTCTATTAGCTACGGAAGATGTGTCGGATGTTGACCGATCGGAGCCTCCGGAGAAAAGTACCTCTCCAATTTTAGATGAATTTGAAGAGGATTCAATAACTATCTGAAGGCGTAACTGCAACCCCTTTGCTAAACCAAGACCATTCGCCATGGCCTCAATACTAACATTAGGCAGAGCATTTATCCTATTAAAATCAAGTGTTCCGTTATTGACAATACCTGGTTGAAGTAGACCTTCATACAGATCAAGCACAGGAACAAGATGCCAGTCTTTCGTGGCATTATTTTGGTCCCTAACGCCATCAATGTAAGGAACAAAATAGCCCTCTGCGCTTGTTAATCTGTCTAATCCATCTATTGCGGATCTATCGATTAGGTCTGTATACGGGTCGTTACTGCCTAATTCGAGTTGAGCAAGAGACATGAATGCTGTTAAAATCATCAAAAACAGAGTAAAGGCACTCAAAAACTCGACAACTGCTACAACGCCTTCATTTTCAGGCGCTTGACGACTAATCAAAGCACCTTCCTGCATGAGCCTCCGAATACGAGCCGTTTCAAGAGGGTGTCGCCTGTTTCGCGATGCAGGTATCAAAATGACAGATTTAGGGCATCATACACCGATTGATATTTGAGGGGCGAGCGTTACGACTACATGATGTCCAGGGCGTATGCTGTCACTGAAACCGATTCGACAAGAAAAAGTCTGAGTTTGGTAGCAGTATTGATTTTGTCACTTTTCACGGGCATTACGTTCACCCCGAGCGCCGCTGCAACAGTCAGTGGAGACTATGAAATTACAACATCCATATCCCCGAGACCTGACGATTACATGACCTCGTGGGACCCGATAACACTAACTGTGCAGGTCTCAAATCCAGGGTTTTTTTACAATGTAAACCTTAGAACGATTGAATGGTTTATTTGCGAAGGAATTCAAGATGTAAACTCCTGTTTCTTGGACAGAGAAGACAGAGGGCAAGGAGATATAGAATCAATCCCAATTGGGCAAACTACCGTATTCACATTTACTCAAGGATTCAACCCCAATGGGAAAGAAGGTGCTTTTACTCTAGTTTATCGATTTGTGGATGAGGACAATAATGCAACAAATGATGCAAAATCATTTACAATAAATTTCACTCGTAGTTTAGTCGATATACGATTTGATTCACAAGATCTAACTTCACAACTTACAGATGTAGCAATGTATGATGGGGAGCCCGTCATGAACACAAACACTAGTTATCAAATGACAGTTAGTGGAGATGTCACCTCTTGTGGAAGTTGTGGTTTAGTCGCAGGATTAGGTTGGAATTTAGTCGATGATAACGGAATTGAAGTGGCCAGTTCAGTGCAAAACTACACAGACCTACCCTCATGGTCAGATGCATCATTCACTCGAAATTTACCACCTCTAAATTATACTGAAGAAGGCCGTTACACCATGTACTTTGGTTTACTTTCATCAAGTGGGACACCCAATGGCGACATGAATTCATATAACAATATACAATCAATTGAAGTTGTATTCGACAATACTGTCGACATAGAAATAACCTCAATGGAACCTGCCTTTACCATCAACGAATCAGACCCAACATACTTCTTCGGGAACGATAGTCTTCTCGTAAAGATTTCAAATAACGGCAACATGACAGTTGAAAATCCAAGTGTAAGGTTCCTAATCTTAGATGCCTTTGACGTTACGGAGTATGATGAAACTTGCACTCCGGAGGTAATTGCAACAGGAGATGAAGTAGAATGTTACTTTGACATAAAGAAACTGGGCGATAAGAAATTCAAGGTTTACATAGACCAAAATCTCAACGAGGGCGTCGATGCCAAACCATCAGACAATATGATTGACCAAAATGTACTTGTCGAGCGCGGTGCAATGAATCCAATTATCGACCAAAGTAACGAAAATGGAATCTACAAAACCGCTGATACGATTACATTTAGCGCCAGAGTGATGGGTAACGCAGCTCAACCCGTCACATATTCATGGAGCCTATACGGACTCATGGACCCAATCGAAGGCTCCGAAATTGAAGTCAATGCTGCAGATATCGGTTTGGGGGACCACTATTTCCAATTAACTGCCAGGGATTCAATGATTCCATACTCGATAACAGAATATGCATATGCGAACTTCACGATTTTCAACAGTACTAGTGTCATAGAAGGCGACTGGCTAAACGGTACTGCCGTAACACGAACACATGCAGAAAGCGTGGTTAATCTTGACTACCCTATTGCTGGTCTAAATTACCGAGTCGGAAATGAACTATCTCCATTATTGAGATTATCTATTGATGTAGTTCCAACTGGAGGTGAATTAGATGCCGGTATGGATTGGATGGATTTCGATTTGAATCTAACCAATATCATCCCTGATACCATACCGCGTGATTCGATTGCAGTATATCAATTAGAAAACTTTGAATCAACGAGTTGGGGCCAGTTCTTCGGCGATGATTCTTTCGAATTAATTGATAATGATACTCTAAACGTACACCTTACTCAAAATATGGATATTTTAATTGTCGGAATTTTGCCAACGCCAGAAGTGGATGCTGGAAATGTCACACTCACCAAGAAACCTGATGGTGAAATGTTAGTTGAGTGGGAACCAACCGGCGACTTGGAAAACCCGTACTTCGGAGGATGGAAAATTTTCAGAATCGCATCTCCAATTACTGCTTCTTCTTACTTCCCGGATCCCAATGAAGTTTCAAGTGAATTCGTTTGGAGTGGATTGATGGCAGATACTCTGTCTACCTCACTACCGGGGACCTACAACTCTTGGCATGATGAAAGAAGATTGGAAATAGGTACATGTGCACCATATGCAGTCATACCAACTGACAGAGCAGGAGAGGCAAAGTATACAGAAGCACAAGTTTCCAAAGTCAACGGCGTCCCAGGACTGACTTGTGGAGACTCAATTGACCCGAATTCTGAAGTCTCTAATTTCAAATCCAGCATAGTTTATACCAATAGTACTGATTGTTATGATATGTTCATAGATTGGAGTCGATGTTATGTTCTGACACTTACTTGGGATTGGCCAAATCATGAACCTGATGGTAACATTAGCTGGAACCTCTACAGAGTGGAATTCCGTCCAGATGAAGTTGACCTTCGATATATTGAACCGATAGAAACAGGATTGAAGAATAACCCTGGAGAAAGTGGAATGTATGTTCAGAACGGCACTGATTTTGACGGAATAAAGCCATATCGAACATACTACTACATCTTGACACCTTTGGATTACGTTGGTAACGAATTAACGTTCATTGACTATCCATCTCCGAATGTAGAAAGAGTCTATGTTGATGACCAATATTGGGATTTCAATCAAGATAGAATTCCTATTCCACCACCTCCCCCAGAACCTCCATACGGAGTAGACTGGTTAGGAGTCTTAGTAGACGATATGCAACAAACTAATTTCCAAATATCAGGCATAATCATGATTTTCTCCATTATGATTAATTTCATAGGGTTGCCATTGATTCTAAAGAAAAGGAAACGACTCAAGAGAGTCTTAGAAAAGCGAGGATCCAAGCAAAATATAGACGATAATGAATTTGACGACTTCTTTAGTTGAGACCGTCTAATTTAATTCAAGGTCGTTTGTGCCGAGACCGTTGCGGTGATCGCATAGCCTGGCCATTGCGTCGGATTGCTAATCCGATGGGTCTTCCCACGGGGGTTCGAATCCCCCTCACCGCGCCATAATTATTCAGCGTTCAACACCTTACGTTTAGAATTTGAAGACTTCCAGTTCAATGCCAACCTATTGACTATTGGGATAATGGCAAGCAAAATAACCGCAGATATCCATGAATAATTTTCTGAAAAGGAAGAAACTACTACAAAAGATATGAACATCCAACAGAGATAACCAAGTGAGCGCATGAATGAATTAAATGCAGTAGGCATTCTACCGTTGGAGTCTAATTCTTCATTTGCATCTATTCGCCAAACAGATACAGCATACCAAACAGTTAGCACTGTAGCTACCAATGTCCATGAGATAGGCAGTCCTGAGTTAGTCCAAACTACAGGAACCAGACCTAAGAGCAATAGCAAACCACAATAGATTTTAGACTCTAATAGAGTTCTATCTGCGCCTTTTACATCAGGTAGCATCGGCACACCGACTTTCTTGTATTCACCGCTTCTGTAAAGCGCGAGAGCCCAAAAGTGAGGCGGTGTCCACAAAAATATTAGCATGAACAACATCCACGGGATTGGAGACCCTAAATCGAACGGATTCAGGTTGTTGGGTATATTTTCCATACTGGCTACAACCCAGCCAATTAGGGGAGGAGTAGAACCAGCTAACCCGCCGATAACTATGTTTTGGGGAGTCCTTCTTTTCAGCCATATAGTGTAAACAAAAACGTAAAACATAACCGAAAAGAACGACCAAAAGGCGGCTTTCCAGTTCGCATAAAGGAATATACTACTACCTATCAGAGCAATCAAAATTCCGAAAATAAGAGCATGGTTAGGGGATATCCACCCGTTCGGTATTGGCCTTGTTCTGGTTCTTGACATACCGGGGTCAATATCACGGTCATAGACCATGTTAATCGCATTAGAACCACCTGCTGCAAAAGTTCCTCCTACAATTGTAAGTATGGACGAAAATAATGTATCAGACCAAGTTCTGTCACCATCAATAGTTCCATTGCGAGTCATTATATCATGAGCCAATATAGCACAGATAGCAGTTATTTGTAGTAAAATTACGACCCTCAATTTCATCAACTGAAAGTATATCTTCAACAGAGATGGCTTTTCTTCACTCATCTTCCATGTCTCCGACGCTTGTTTTCAGCAATATCCAACTGTAGGCTGCAGTTAAGAAGCTCGCAACTCCAAAAATCAAATGGAGCAATGATAGTCC
>JAPOHM010000186.1 GCA_029979405.1 Methanobacteriota archaeon | reverse complement strand
AGTTCCGCAAACAGTCATGATATCCACTACACCATACCCTGATAGAATACCAAATCAGCGAGGGTACCCGGATTCGAACCGAGGTCAAGTGGTCCGTAGCCACTTATGCTATCCACTACACCATACCCCCCTGATTTGGTTGCCTAGCGACTCAAAATCGCTATGGCCGAAGCACTTCGAAAAGAAGTGACAATTTGCAACTGATTGGGAAAAAGTGTCAATTTTCTCAGAGTACATTTGATCGGTCTCGACTGCGATGTCGACCCAACCTAGTGAAATGTCTTATTTGCATGGTATCACCATTCATCCGTTGCAACATAGCCGAGACTGTCATCACGTAAAAAGTTTTTGTAATTTTATATCAAAAATGGACAACAAATGGAAATTTTGACTCACAGAGTTTGTATCAAGTCTCCCACCATTTGTAAATTAATTACTTCATAATATTACAAAATATGCAAAAAATGTTACTTTTTTGAACTTTAAAGACATTTTTTATAAGTAAAGAAAACAAAAAATGATTTTCAAGAAAAAATTTCGTGGAATTCTCAGATATCATTCGAATCCTATATTCCAATGCTAAATTGCAATATGATTATTTGTCTGGAACAAAGCAGTATTAGCATGTCACTCCGCACTGGCTTATTGTCGTTGATTCTTTTGATGTCTTCTTTGCAAGGATGTTTGTCCGACGATGAGGACTCATCAAGTAGTTCAAGCTCGAATTGTGACGATGATGCTCTAGATCCTGACTTATACGGAGTTTGGCTTTCGCACACTTATCATGACCATCCAATTAGGGAATTTGATTTCGAACCCAATGGAGAAAGAGAGGGATGGCGCGGAACTTATCCAGAAAATATCGACTATACTTGCTGGTATATTGAGGGGGATGAATTGATTGAACATTCCCATTACCCGCAGCAAGCAGATTACTACAGGCACATAAATTACCATATTGAGGGAAATCTTCTGTTTTACGGTTATGTATACTATGATGTAATTGACTTGAATGGTCAGAACTTAGGTACAGGATATAATGACAGGCCAACAGAGTGTGGCTTGTACCACAAGTCGGGTGCTTTTGCAGATAACACCTCGCTGAACTCAACAATAAACTCAACACAATTTCCAGATTTTTGTACTTGGATATACGCAGACCCAACTGGGGCTAGCCACGTAGATGCTTGGGCTTCTACACAATATTTGGCACAAGACCACTCTGATTCGGTAACAACCGGTTCAAATGATAATCTTATGACTATCGAAATTGATGAGTTCTACGGAGAATTAGATTGGTATGTGTCTGAATACTACTATGGCTTTACGCTCAACATCACAGTCAATAACCAGGATTACACTTGCTATACCGAATATCAAAGTGCAGACTGTATTATTACGTTTTCAGGGATTGACATTTATTACGCAGTTTGGGAAGAATTCGAAATTGCCACAGTGGCAGAAAATGGAGTGGATATTTGCTCTGTGCAATGTGATATCGAAATAAATGAACTCCATTTGAGAGAAGAGGACTGGTTGCCAGGGACAACCAATGTCACAGTACAGTGATACCCGCATGAAATTGTAAGGCACTATTTTCAACCGGAGAAGTGATGGAACATCCAGAATGAGAGTTTAACCACTTGGATTATTACAACCCATTAAGAGGTGTTTGTATTACTAACGTACATGGAAGTAAGCCGTGAGATGATTAGGACCTTCACATTCATTGCAGGTCCACTGGTTTTGGTGAGTTATGGTTTGGCACTGTCAAAGATGGATGACAAGGCTGCGCTGTGGGGCGGAATTCCGAGTTCATGGATCACTTACATTGTGCCATTCATGTTTTTGGCAGCAATTGGATTCCTAATGTATTGGTGGGTAGCACTATTCAAACTAGACGTCGCTGTACTTGAATCACTACACTGGCCATGGGGCGAATCTGATGGCAAAGGTGCACAAAGGCTTCTTTTTGCTTATGCAATGTTCTTGATTCCATCCATGTTCTGGATTGATAGCACTAGAATGCACATCAACAACGACTATGCTTGGACTCCATTCTTGGTAATTGGAATCCTTGCACTAGCATCGATTGGCAACATCATGTTTGGGCTACTTGCATACGGAGCATACCAAGATGGAGTTGATGGTTCAGGGGTAATGCTACTCGGTTCCATCTTCTTGGGAATACAAGTTATTGTAAACGACCTAATTGTTTGGTCTGCGAAATTCCCTTGGTAGTTTCAAATTATCAGGAATTCTCGATTATTACCTGTGTCACTGCCAATGCGAAGAATAAAGCAAAGGCAGCGGCGATGAAAATCGCAATTCTATTTTTGCGGTACCATTCGTGCTCACTCATATTTTCATCAAATTCTTTCAATTTCTCTTTGACTTCTTCACGGGTTTCATCAACAAACTCTTCCAATGGCTGAGTTAAATCATCCAATGCCTCAGAAATCACCGAACCCCTTGGGTCAGTCTCCTCCCAGTTCGGCCTGAAGTAGCCATAGATTCTGATTAGAGCAATTCTGTACAAGAATAAGAGAATCAAAAGAGCAACAAGAATCGGCGGTGCTGCAACTGAGACAAAAATTACTGGAATAAGTGGAAGAATGGAAAGGAACCAAAACACTTCCACGAAAAGTGGGCCATCATTCCACCGTGGATTATTGAACCAATCGTTGCTCTTGTTTGTTGGTTGAGGACAGGTCCTTCTGTCATGACCTTCCTTTCTACAAATTCCACATTTTCTGCCGATGTAAATCACCTATCATTTGAAAAATCAGGCTTACGTTTTGATAGGAATGCATCAATTCCCTCTGCAAAAGATGCGGTTGTTCCAGCAGCTTCGATCAAAGTTTGTTCATGCTTGAGATGAGTCTCGAAATCATTCACATTTTGGGTTAACAACAGATGCTTAGTCGCTTCTTTAGTGTGGCTACCCCACTGTGACCAAGTATTTGCAATCTCGATTGCTCTCTCGATTAAATCGTCTTCAGAAACCACCTCATCGATT
>JAPOHM010000217.1 GCA_029979405.1 Methanobacteriota archaeon | reverse complement strand
GGTTTACGACGCACTCGAACACCGCCAAAGGATTTTGAAATTTGGAAACACCGAGAATAAGCAAGTTGAAGAACCAGTTTCTTCCCCGGGTGATTTAATGTTCCACAGGGTTAATGCTAGTCAAGCAATAGCAAAGATGAATGAAGGTTGGAGTCCTAAATTCTTCGATGTCAGAACCGAGGCTGAAAATAAGCAAGCCCGAATTTCGGATGCTGAATATTTGTGCTCTCATGATGAAATTCTTTCTGTTGTTGATGATTTACCAAAAGATGAGGATATATTGCTACATTGCGGGGCAGGTATTCGGTCTGAAATGGCAATAAAGCAATTAATTTCTGCTGGATTTAACCCGGAGCACTTGTACAATCTTGAAGGTGGGATAATGGGTTGGGCCCAAACTAACCCAGATGGCGTTATTCAAGGCTAAAATAGACAAAATTCGTCTTAAACTTCAAGTTGTTACTACGGCGCCGTTATATTGTGCCGAAACTAATCGTTGCCGACGAAAACGATGGTCGGCGTGGGCTTCTCGCCAATACATTAGAGAGAGCAGGTTACGATGTTACACGGGCAGGAACATTGAGGCAGGCTGAGGGAACGGCATTGGCTACCATGCCAGAAGTCGTATTATTCGACGGAGAATGGGTGTCCGGTGATCCGATTGATTCTGCTCAAAGATTAATGGCAGATCCTGAGTTTGCATTCAAATGCCGTATTGTAATTCTGTCGCGAAACAATTCTCAAGATTACTTGGTTTCTGCTGCGAGAGCAGGTATTCACGAAGTGATTAACAAACCTGTTGACATGAATATGTTATTGTCACAATTGGAAAAACATTCACTAAAGCAATTTGTCGCTCCTCCTGCGAATATTGCTAACCCTGCAACAAATCTCCGTACTGGAACCTTTGATGTGTCAATGGCAATGAATGATGGCAAATGGGCATTGCCTGTTCTCAAGGATTTGGTTACACCTGATAAAATAAGCATTGAATTCGTTAATGAAATACTTTCACAATTAGGAGAAGAAGGTATCGAAATCGATGAAGGAATCGACCCCAATCTAATGTCAAACGTGCTTAGAATTGCGTTAAACAATATCGTGAGTGATTCTGACAATTTGTCAGATAATCAAAACCCAACTATGATTTCGGGGTCTAACTTGCCGTCTAAAAAGAAATCAAATACCCTTGGTTCAGGAGCGGGACCGTCTGTAAAAGTAGGGGCTTCTTCAATGGAAGAAATTCTACAGAATCAAGTCGATGCTATCACTCAAGAAATTGAGGATAAAATGGATGGCATTTTAGATGAAACACCAGATTTTGTTTCGATTTTGGAAGATAAAGAAAAAACTGTAATAGATCCTGCTGTATTAGAATTTACTCGTCTGGTCGCAGAAACTACACACGAACTCATGTGGGATTTGGGACGACCTGGAAATGTAACAGACATTACATTGCTTACGAGGATTGAGGACGTTACCGAAATGTTGGGTGATGTTATTTCATCCCTGCCGGAAGGAGAGGAAGAGTGATGAATGAGAACCAGAAAAAGTGGGCTTTCTGGGCATTAGCTTTCGCATTTCTTGTCGATTTTCTTGGCTATGCATTCATCGTACCGATATTACCTTCATGGAAGAATCAGTTTGATTTATCAAATACAGAAGCAACTGCATTAGTTTCATTATGGGCAGTTCCACTGTTCTTACTTGGTCCGAAAACGGGAAGAATAACCGACAAATTTGGTCCAGGGCGTACCATTCTATTCTCACTATTTGCTCTTGGTGTAGCTGCGTTGTTGTACATCGTGGCAATGAGAATTACAATCATCGATGGATTTTATGTGTTAACGATAGCAAGACTTGTTCACGGTGCATCAGGAGCTGCAATTATGACAGCTGGCTTCGCCGCTGCAAGTGATATTTGGCCCACAAATTTTGGAGAAATATCTGGGAAACTGATTGCCATGGCGACAATTGGTGGTCTAATGGGTCCAGTTATTGGGGGTGCAGCCTATACTGTCAACGAAGAATTTGCGTTTATCGGTCTTTCAGTTTTAACGGCTCTCGTAATTCCTCTCGTTTACATAACAACAAGAGAATTAGGTCATGGTAGTCAACCAGCACAGGGATCTGTACCGCTGAAGGTATTCATCCAAAATCCGATTCTATTCAGAATTGGTGTTTTGGTCATGATGACAACATTAGCAACGGGCGCTTTAGAAGCGGGAGTTCCATTATTCTTAGAAGATAATTTAGGTCTGAATGCAGCTTGGATTGGTGCCGTACTTCTAGTCATGGTTGTCGCACAAGGAATAGGTGGATGGAT
>JAPOHM010000240.1 GCA_029979405.1 Methanobacteriota archaeon | reverse complement strand
CCAAAAGAAGCGTACTGAATCCCCTTCCTTCAAGGTAATTGATTCAGGAGAAAAACGTAAATTTGTACTATCAACAGTGACCACTTTTGTTTCTCCTTCATATTCGTTGTAAATACTACCTGAAAATACTGCGCTGGCGACCATCATTGCAAAAGCAATGCAGACCGTAATGGAGGCCTTCATACAATGTGGGAGGAGTGCCTAATGATATTAACCGATGTTTCGGAATCTTGCTTAATCAATCGATTATTCGACCTTCCATCCCTCCGGCGACAGTAACAATCTCTCCTGTAATATGACCTGAAATTTTGTCGGAGGAAAGAACTGTAACTGCATTTGCAACATCCTCAGGGGTTGCTAATTTCTTTAGAGCCATTGTTGTTGTCGCCCTTTGTTTTGTTTCGTCAGTTATTCCGTTTTCTAACTTCTTTTCTGTAGCGGTCCATCCTGGTGCAACGGCGTTAACTCTACAATTGTAAACCCCTGAAATTTCATTCTTTAGAGATAGTAATAATCCAGAAGTTATTGCACCTTTAGCTGCCGCATAGTCGGAATGACCTGCTTCACCGAATACTCCCGCTGTTGATCCTATCATCACAATTGAGGTGGGCTCAATTTTGTTTGCTTGAAGTAGGAATTGTTTCACTGTATTTACTGTTACATGTAAATTAGAATTAACCGTGTTTAACCATCTTTCTGAGTCCATTTCCCACAATTTTTCCGGAGTTTCTGGATAATATCCTGCGTTTGCCACACAAATATCGATAGGGCCAATTTTTTCATTTATTTCATTGAATAATTCTTCAACATCACTGGATTTCCTAAGGTCCGCATAAAACGAGTATGTATTCAATTCTGAGGCGAGATTCTTTGCAGATTCTTCTGATGAGCGGTAGTGAATAATCACATTCGCCCCTTCTGCTGCGAAAGTTCTCGATATTGACTGACCAATACCTCCAGCTCCGCCAGTCACTAGGACGGTTTTTCCGTGCAAGCCAAGATCCATGTATCGGGATGTACACTCGGGTCTTGAAATGCTCTTTTCGAGCCTCAAGGCGTGACTCTTGATCTATCGCGTGGGAATAGGACTACTTCTCGGACATTTCCGGCTCCGGTTAATATCATCAGTAATCTTGCTACACCCAATCCCCATCCTGCATGAGGTGGTGCACCGTACCGGAAACCATCTGTGTAAAAGGTGAAGTCTGACGGGTCTAAATCCATGTTTCTCAGATTCTGTTCCAAGACATCGACGCGATGTTCTCGCTGTCCCCCCGAAGTCATTTCATCACGACCATAATTCAGGTCAAATCCGCGGCTCAATTGGCCACCAGTAGAGCCTTTTTCGTCTTCGTCATGGTATATGTAGAACGGCTTCATCGACATCGGCCATCGTGGTAAGAAGTGGAATCCAGGATATTCAGCGGCGATGATATCACAGTGGTGACTTTCGATATCGTCACCCCACTCAATCTCGCCCCCTCCTTTCTGAACGATTTCAATGGCATCACAATAAGAGATCCGAGGGAATGGCAGTTCTGGCACTTCTACTGTTACTGGCTCTTGACCTTGGCTTACTCTGTATTGATTAACAACGTCAATGAGATGTAGGTCATTTGCTACAACTTGACTCCAAATGTGATGAATCATTCTCTCCTGAACGCCCATAACGTCTTCGTCATTCATCCATGCTCCCTCAATATCGAAGGAAATAAATTCGTTTAGATGGCGATATGTGTCGTGTTTCTCAGCCCTGAATGCGGGTCCGATTTCGAAGACTCTTT
>JAPOHM010000099.1 GCA_029979405.1 Methanobacteriota archaeon | reverse complement strand
GGTTCAGAATTACATCGAACGGAATGCGTGAAGCGCTTGAACGCGTTCGTGAAGGCTCGGAATGGGATTCAAAATTCCGACAAATGCCACTTGGCAAAGGTATCGGAATTGGATGTGGGTTCTTCATTTCAGGCTCTGGTTTACCCATTCACTGGGACCCAAATCGATTCCCACACGCTACTGTCCACATGCAGATTGACATGGATGGTGGCGTGACAGTCCATACAGGTGCAGCAGATATCGGGCAAGGTTCTACCACAGCAGTAGCACAAGTTGTCGCTGAGGTTCTAGCACTACCGATAGAGATGATTCACGTGCGAAGTCACGAAAGCGATACAAGCCCTGTTGACCTAGGTTCTTATTCATCAAGAGTCACGTTCATGAATGCTAATGCGGCTATTAGAGCAGCTCTTGATATTCGTGAAAAACTTCTAAACGCAGCATGGGATATTTTGGGTTACCACCCAGATACGCTGGTTTTGAACGATAGGAGAATTTACTACAAACACGACCCAGCAATTGGTATTTCATATCTGGAAGCACTACACAAAGCTCAGGAAGACAAGGGAGCACTAATCGCATCTGGAGCATACAGATCTCCTCCTATGGGTGGCGTACACAAAGGAGCAGCGGCTGGGTTAGCACCTGCTTACTCATTCTCTGCGTATGTAGCAGAGGTAGATGTAGATGTTGAAACTGGAATAATAAAATGTACAGATGTTTGGGCTGCGCACGATTGTGGTAAAGCCCTGAATCCATTAGCTGTCGAAGGTCAAATAATTGGCTCGTGCCACATGGGGCTTGGTCAGGTTTTGACAGAACAAATGGTGTATGGAAGAACCGGTCACCTACAGAATCCTAATCTTTTAGATTACAAAATACCAAGCGTACACGAAATGCCTAACGTAACTCCAATAATTATCGAATCGTGTGACCCCGAAGGTCCATTCGGTGCAAAAGAAGCAGGAGAAGGTCCTCTGTTACCGATTTTGCCTGCTGTTGTAAATGCGGTTTATGATGCCATAGGAATTCGAGTTAACGATTTACCTTTAACGCCAGACAAGGTTTGGGCTGCAATTGCAAAGAAAATGAAAGTTGAAGGCCTTGAAAATGCAACTGATCTTCCTGTTCCAAGAATAGATTTCTCAGAATTACAACAAAAACTCGTCAATAGAGGAAATGAACATCAGGTTAGAGATAAGAAGCGCCAAACTACAGAAGACACAAGCGCCTACGTAAATGGTGTTCTTTTCGGATTCGACCCTAACATTCCTTTAGAAGAACAGGTAGAGGGATGGTCGCATGCAGACAGGCCATCTGCAGAACAACTCGCTGAATTGGGTCTTGCAGGAAAGGCTTGGCTTAAGGAAGAACAAAGAAACATGGGGGGTGAAAATTAATGCTAATGCCACCGTTTATTTTGCATACTCCAAAATCTATAGAAGAAGCATGTAGTATCGCATCAGAATTGATTTCGCAAAACAAATCATTTGATTGGATTGCTGGAGGGACAGATTTAATTCCAAATTACAAATGGCATATCAACCCTAAATCAGATGTTATTTCCCTTGCATCCATATCAGGTATTGATACTATTTCCATGCAGGAAATTGGTTGTATGGCAAGACTTCACGACATCGCTTGTAGTGATTCAGTTCACCCATTGATTGCAGAAGCGGCGAGTAAAGTCGCCTCCTCATTGATTAGAAGGAATGCTACAATAGGTGGAAATTTGTGTCTTGACACTAGGTGTTTCTGGTATAACCAGGCAGAGGAATGGAGAAGCAGTATCGATTGGTGTCACAAGTGTGATTGTGGAACAGGATCGGATTGTAGGGTTATACCAAATCAGAATGAATTGTGTGTTGCTACCTATCAAGGAGATATAGCTCCTAACCTGATGGTACTCGGGGCAACTGTCCATATTATCGGGCCGAATGGTAGCAGAGAAATGGCATTATCAGATTTCTATCAACTGGATGGAATCACGAGAAATGTTTTGGAAAAAGGAGAATTCCTTTTGAAAATCACTTTCCCTGAGAATGTCTCTGATTGGACGGGCAACTATCGAAAATTAAGGCTTAGAGAATCATGGGACTTCCCAGAAGCAGGCGTCGCTGCCGCGTGGAAGTCAGGAGACAGAGGTTCTTTGAGAGTGGCAACTACTGCCTTAGAGAGCATACCTAGACTACATTCTGAAGAAGTTTCAGAATCGAATGGTGATATCGCAAAACTCGCAGATACAATCTTCGAGAACGTCAAACCAGTGAATAATACGTCTCTGCCACCAAGGTATCGCAGAAATATGATAAAAGTCTTAGTCAAAAGAGCATGTGAGGAGTGATTGAATGCGTTACATTGTCGCATTAATGATAACCACCGTTCTTCTAACGCCGTTGGCTTCGTCTCAAACACCTTCAAATGAGTGGGAAATAGGGTGGGAGGACGATAGTGAACCAGATATTTTACAACTCGATAGTTCATTTAATTTTGATATCACGATTGAATTTTGGATAGAAAATTCAAGACCTGTTCCAGCAGATATTGAATTTGAAGTAGAATCTAACGAAGATTTTACAATCGACGATCCAGGTTCGGTTTCGGTTCCTGCCAACTCAAATGAAACCTTCGAAATATCCATTTCAGGTTCTGGTCTCGATGACGCTAACAAACTAATTGATGCTAGAGATCAGTATTACGATGTAGTTACGATAATAGCCAATCTGATGGTAGGTGGGCAATCAAGTGATTCTAAAGAAATAGAGAAGCAGTTACAATTCTCGCCTGTTTACGAGTTTGACTATCCTTCAATCAATGACATCAATTTGAATATGAAAGCGGGTACTGACAAAGAAATTACTGTCGAGATAGAAAACAAAGGAAATGTAGATGATGCGATTAAGAAGATAGATTTCTCGTTCAAAAGTTGTCCTCAGATGGATTTCGTGGTCGTCTCTGGCCTTGCTGAAGGAACTGTGATTTCAACAAAGGTTAGCGGAGTAATCAAGTTGATTTCGCCTTCAAGTCATCCTGACAAAACATGTACCTTTGAGGTAAATACAGTTAGTGAGGGGAGTAGTCTCGGCTATGTTGGAAGATTTGATTTTAATGTAGAGGCGCCAGAGGTAATTTCAGAGGATGATGAAGATGATCAAAATGGCGAAAATCAGGTAGATTCTTCAATGGACGACAACTCATTACCATATCTTCCATTTTCCCTCTCTATCTTAACTGTTATTTTTGCGGCGATTCTCCGCAAGTAATCGTTTTTTATTGGATTATTTTAGATTGATACTCATGTATTTACATTGATATTCTTAATTTTCAATTGCGCATCCCACGATAACCTATATGAGTGGAGCAAAGTTGCGACATGAATAGCGTTGTTTAATTTCCGAGGTTTTTGTTATGGCAGATGTAGAATCTAATGGTATAAAATTAGAAACATGGCTGTTAATCGGATTTATCGTCGCAATGTTATTATCAACATCATTGATTATTGCAGCATCATCAAACAAGGATACGGTTTACTCTGCATATGTCACCGATGGTGAAGAAGAATTACAGTATCAACAAATCTCAACCATGAGGTCTGATTTGGGCTCAGGGGAAGGCAACATGGGATACGTTATAGCAAACACAATGTCTACTCCTATGTTAGTCAATGATTGGAGGGAGCCTCATCGAACAATGTTAATCATTGCAGCTCCAGAAAAACCGTTCGACAGTTCTGAGGCTGATGCAATTTACGATTTCGTAACTACAAAAGGGGGCAAAGTGATTATTGCCGCCAATTCGACGAATGCACAAACAGTTGCAGATAAATTTGACGTAAAATTCTTTGATGCGCCACTCGTTGATCCAGATAGAAATTATCAGGTAACAAACTCGCTTGGTGATTTAGCACCAGAAGATGCAAGAAAACTATGGGCGGTTGCTGGTGTCAACAAAGTGTGGACAGATGACGGCTCACCTAAGGCATTCTGTTCTGACTCAATGCTTTCTGAAAATAATTACGACAACTGTGCACTTCCAGTTCTGTTCCACAATCCAACCGCAATGCAGGTATTAGAATACGAGGATACAAGTCGAAGTGTCAAGATATTAGCACATGCTTCAGGACAAGCTTTCATCGCTAGAGAAAATATGGACGTAAACGATCCAGACAACCCAAGTCCTGGCGGTAACAATACAGGTCTGATAATAAGAATGGATTATCCGGGAATCGAGACCATTGACAAAGTAAAAGGATTTTCAGAAGGGCAAGTTGACGTTACTGGTAGTATTGTATTTGTTTCCGACCATTCGGTATTTGCTAACCATTTGTGGGACATCGCTGATGCAGAAGTCACAGGAAAGCAACAGTGCGACTCTGGTTTTTATCAGGATTCCAGTTGTTGGACTGATTTACTTGCAGATACTGACGACACACCAGCATGGAATGGTAACAGTGACTACTTCATCACACTAATCAGAGATATGATGGAGCACGACAATGATGGTATGGCTCTTACAGTAACCCGTGAGAATAGTAATTTTTACGTGGTATTTGACGAGTCTAGACACGTAACTTCAGCCATTACTTCACCATTTACTGAAGCAATGGGTGCAATAGTAATGCTGACAAGTGATACACTCTTGAAGTGGTTAATCGTCCTAAACTTGATGGCCTTGCTATCAATTGCAATCATGGTAGTTCCAGAAAAGGAAAATTGGAGACATGTCTTTGATTTGACAAGATTTAGAGAGAGGCCAAACAAGGTAGATCCGAGCAAATATCTTCAAAGAGTTAGAGAATCTTTGATGTCTAAGGTTCGGCAATTCCATGATCTCACAAGAGATGAAATGGCAAGAAAAACACCAGGGGAGATACAATCAATGATCAAAGATCCCCGACTTATTGAGTTGTTGTATTCACAACAGCGTTCTTATTCCAACGAAGAATTGAGGCAATTATTGCAACAGATTCGACGTTGGGGAAAATAAAATGAAAGGAGGAAATAAACATGCAGCCAGCACCACCACCACCAGCAGCCCCCCCTGCGCCGGCACCACCTGCACCAGCAGCACCAGCAGCACCTGCACCACCAGCGCCACAAGCGCCGGCACCAGCAGCACCTGCACCACCTGCGCCAGCAGCACCTGCACCAGCAGCACCTGCACCAGCAGCACCTGCACCAGCAGCACCTGCACCAGCAGCGCCAGCACAGGCACAGCCTAGACACCAAAGTAGCCCAGAAGTCAGAGAACGTCTTCAGGCAGTTGGAGCAATCGCTCAAGCGATTAGCGCCGAAGTTCAGAAAGTAATTATTGGTAAGAGCCACGTCATCGACAATGTTCTAATCAACATTCTTTCTAACGGAAACCTACTGTTCGAAGATTACCCGGGATTAGCTAAGACGCTTATGACCAATACCTTCGCAGATGCGTTGGGTTGTGACTTTAAGCGTGTTCAGTTCACACCGGATTTGTTACCTGCAGATATTACAGGAACAAACATCTATGATGCGAAGAAGGGTGAATTTACATTCAAGCCAGGACCATTGTTCTGTAACCTACTACTAGCGGACGAAATAAACCGTGCTCCGCCAAAGACTCAAGCGGCTTTGCTTGAAGCTATGCAAGAAAAGCAGGTTACTATCGGTACTGTGACCCACAGACTACCCGCG
>JAPOHM010000197.1 GCA_029979405.1 Methanobacteriota archaeon | reverse complement strand
TAACGATTGCAATACCGAGGGTAATTTCTCTTCCCATGCATCAAATTCCAAGCGCTGAACCTCTACGCCTTGGTCGACGCCTCTAGTCAGACCAACAAAAGAAATTACGCTTCCACAGCCTTCGGTTTCAAGCATATTGCGTAACGAATTAGGATCCAGCGTGTCTGGTTCAACAACTACCGACACGCTGGCCATGGTTTCCGATAGCGGGTGTTGTCTTCAATACATAGGCGATAATTAGAGATAGGCTTCAAAGATGAATGCTCCCATTGGGATAAATACTGAAGCCATTACTGTTCCAAGTTGTTCTATGTTGAATGGCCATTCATCAAGGGCATTTATTCGATCGTGCATATTCATTAATTGCTCGAACTTTGCCAAATTCTCTGCTGTTGGGTCTTCTTTCACCTCAACCATAACTTTCTCGAGTTGAATCGAAATACCTAGCAAATACTCATCTTTGTATTCCTTCAATTGTTGATGAACGCCTAGTTGTGGAAAGATGAAAGCAAATAGAGCGATTAATCCAACTACGATTACCAATGCGAAAGCATATTGTTGTAGATTTGGAGGGAAATTAAGGGCAATAATCATCACACAAATTACAACCATTGCACCATATAATGAAAGAACCAGAAATAATCCCGATAAAGTCCTCAAAGGTTGCATATGATGTTCCCAAGGAGAGGGGGGTAAGGATTCCTCAGCCTTCAATTTCATTGGTAAGAGAGATACTTGAATAAAGAATGCAGTTGCCCAACCTCCGATCAGAAAAACTGTTAGGATGAGTAATGAAAACGTAATATTTGATATCTGATTACTGAACCAAAGACCGTCTGGCTCAGAAAAACCTGCTGTAACGAAATAGAATAGGGAATATGCAACAAAGAGTACTGCTATTCCAATGTAATTGAGCTTAGAAGAAATCACTTTTTGACCCTCTGATTCCCAATCCATATCTAAAACCGAGTCTATCGGACTTTGCTCCCATTCTAAATGTAGATTTTCAATCGATCTACAAATATGGCAAGGAGTCCAAGTAAAGAAAAAGCCAGCCAAAGTTGCACCTAATGCGACGGTTTCATATTCGGATTCAGCATTAGAAATTTGCATTACGGCTAGCAATGAAAAAAACACAATTTGCCAAATCACAAACCATCTTAACCAAGTCGGAATAATGCTCTTGTGACCGCCAACAAATGCCATCCAAGGCTTAATTTTTACAGCACCCTCGGGTTTTCCAAAACTATTCTGAACAACAAGATTTTCTGATGTTTTCACAGTGGCCTCCGGTTCCAACATGATATTCACTGGGAAAAATGTGTGTGCCATATATCTACTTATTCAAACTAAAACATATTGCATTAGTAGGGGAATTGCCTCAAGGGGTTCACGATACTATCTAAGAAGAGATGCTCTAACCGCTTTATGCGCCAGCGTGTAATGTTGTACATTGCCACCATCATCATTGGGTTATGGTGTTCGGCTACTGCTGCTGGTGGGTTGCTTTCTGAGAATCTTGCGGAGTGGCCAGTTAACATATGGTGTTGGGGTGTTCTAGCTTGGATTTTCGCTAATACTGATCGAAAAGAACGAATCGAAATTATTGCCGTTGTAATTATCGCTACCCCCATGGAATTGTTCTTTTCCGAGGTTTGGCTCATCTATGAGTATCAGCGCGGCATAATGCCATTATTTGTTCCAGCTGGCCATTATTTCCTCTTCGACTTAGGTCGCCATCTTGCAAGAGTCCTTAGGGAATCGTGGGCGATGCCACTATTGTTTCCATTTGTCCCGTTAGTTATGTATGGGGCTTTGACTGGCGGAGATACTTCTGGTGTTGTTTTGCTCATCCTTGTTTTTGGATTTACGAAATGGGGGCCTCAACCCAGACTTTATGCAGCAATGGCATGGGCTGCTTTAGGAATGGAAATCTGGGGGACTTTTCTTGGAAATTGGACATGGGTTTCCCAGGTCCCTTGGACCGGTTTGACTACTTGGAATCCGCCATTGTTGGTGGGAGCATTCTATTGTTTTGGTGACCTTTTGGTCAATCTAGCAACTGTCAAGTTTGATTCGAAACCACCTGAGAAAGCAATGTCAAATTCCTCCAGTCAAATTTAAGCCTGCAAAATCTCATGTTTTCTATTGTGAAAATGCCGGAAAATAGCATATTTATTCCGCCGTTTGATTCATATTCCGACCTACGGTCGGGCAGGTTATGACATCATGGCCAGACCTAGAGCCAATGCCCAACAGCCTAGTGAATTACGGAGTAACTGACAACGGTATTGCAATCATCGAACTTGCATCCAATTCTGCTGGTGCTCCTCTAGAAGGGGATGAGGTAGGACCAAACACATACACTCATGAAATGATGAGAGATATTGACACGGCGGTTGTCAAGGCCCGATTCAATGATGATGTTAGCGTGATTCTAATCACAGGTCACGGACACAAGTTCTTCTCTGCAGGAGCTTCAATTCAGATGCTAAATTCGGTAACTCCTGGATTCAAGTACAATTTCTGTCTTCATGCAAATGAGACATTAAGCCGGCTCGAACAGACTCCTAAGTTGGTAATTTGTGCAATTAATGGTCACGCCGTTGGTGGAGGATTAGAGATT
>JAPOHM010000122.1 GCA_029979405.1 Methanobacteriota archaeon | reverse complement strand
GGGACAATTCTTGCTTCTTATCATGGCAAAGATATACTATTTTTCAACACAACAACCCTTGATAGAATTGGTAGCATTAGTTTTGACGAAGACATATCAGCAATGAAATTCAACCCGAACGGATCTTTGCTTGCAATTAATAAGAGGTCTACAGTGCATCTGAAAGAGTCGATAAGATTGATTGACATAAATGAAATGCAAGTCCTAGAAAGCAGCGTACAAGCCGATGATAGTTTTAGGAATATTGCTTGGAGTGTTGATGGAACAATTTTGGCAGCCCAGGGTTATGATGGTGATGTTGAGCAATATAGAATTCCTAGTCTTACGCTAAAAAATACTCTGCAAGAAGTACATGTTGTTGATGTAACATGTATCGATTATCGTTCTGACGGACAATATATACTCACAGGAGATGAAGCTGGAAGATGGGCCGTATGGGATTTACAGGGACAAAGACAGGGTCCATATCGAGAGTTTGGTCAAGAATTGCTAGATTGTAAATTCTCACCAGATGGTAACGACATTGTATTTATGGGCGTAAATGGCAACTTTGCTTCCAGAGGTTTCGGTGGAAGTGAAAAACATTCGATGATTGTAGATGGTGGAAAGGAAATTATCTTTTCAGGAAATGGCAATCGAATGCATGTCGCAGTTGAAAGTAACAGTTTTTATGGCCTAAATACATACAATTACGAAACATTTGACCTGATACAAAACACAACTTTCTTCCATACTGTAGAAGATATCGAAATGCTAGAGGATAGTTCCAGTCGACTACAATCACTTTACGTTGCTGCAGGTACTGGGGAAATTGCAGTATACCTACGTGAATTGATTCCGTTTGGATATAACTCTCCTGGAGTTGATTTAGATGGTGACAACGTACCCGACAATCTTGACCCTGACGATGATGGGGACGGAGTAAACGACGACTGGGATGATGATTTTGGTTGTGATGCACCTGAAGGAACACCATGTTCAAGATATCCAGACTTGGATAAAATTCGCAACATTGAAATTTTCATAGGAGAGGAATTCGTAGTTAGAGACTCCATTACACTGCCAACTGAAGATTCAAGCAATATCAGAAATCTAAGCCGTAATGCTATTGCTAGAGATCAAGTAATCAGTGCTAGCGAAACCCAACTTTTTGCAGATGCAATATGTAAAAACATGGATCACGGAGATATTATTGACCAACTAAAGGAAACGATTGAAATTTCTAGTGGTGAATTAGGTGATGCTGTTGTAAGATGTAATGTTGTAAGTGGAATGGAATTAATTCGTGATGGTGATTCTACAACACAAATCACGATTGCCATAACAACTACATTCCAATATGCTACAATGGTTACTCTTCCACTCGACATTAGTTTGAAAGAGCAGACATTGCCAACAGACGGTTCAATTGCTTGGTTGGCACCAGCTCATCCAATTTCCCTAACCTTCAGAGGAGATGGTGTTGAAACTGAAAAGATACCACTGTGGTGGAATGATGGAGAAACCACCGCATCAATTACCATCAATCAGGTCTCTGTAAAAAATCCTACAGCCGTAGATAGTTTACTAGATTATGCACTTCATCCAGTAGCATTTTTACTATATCTAGCAATAATTGGAGGAGCTCTTACATTGGTGATTAGAAAACAAAATGAAATTGATTTCAATATAGATGATGAAGAGGACCATGAGGAAAATGAAATTGACGAATCAGAAGATGAATTTTTTGATAAACCCCAGAGTGTTTACACAGACTCTAAAGATAGTTTATCTGCAACTAAACCTAAATCTGTTGAAAATTCAGCGAAAAGAAAAGTTACTAGGAAAGATCGACAGAAAAGAGAATCAACTACCAATGTAGACACTGAGCCCCAAAAAGTCACAAAGAGGAGAAAGGTCAGTTCCACAGATCTCAACAAAAGCGGTCCTATCATGAAGACTAAGAGAAAGAGATTGGTTTCAGCCGATGATTCAAATGAAGAAATTGAATCAGTTGGCTCCAATGAGGAACCGAGAGTTAAGACTCGAAAAGTCAAGGCAAAGTCTGAGATTTCAGAAAAACCAGTCAAGAAAAGAAGGGCGGTGAAGAAGAGCATTGATGAACCTGCAACTGAGTCTATCTATGAGAAAAAGGTGGATGAAGAAAAACTACAGAAAGACTTGGTTAAAGATTTCATCGCAGAAGATTGATTACCAAGCCAGAGTGATTTGATTTTCCATTTTGCATGCAGAGGTCAAAAAGGATTCAAGACCTACAATATCTTCTTCTTCAATTCGATTAATCACTTCACCGAAATACCTCTCAAGTCTAGAGGCATCTTGAGATGATTTTAGAGAACTGACCTGAATAACTTCTTTTCTTACTTTGGGGTCAGTTTCAAACTTAATTAAGCGTTCAATAAGAGCATCATATGCGAGTTTGACTTTATTCATATCCGAATCTCTTCTGGCCGCAAAAACTCCAAACACCATAGGGTGTCCACTGACTTTCTTCCATTCTAAACCAAGATCTAGTACTACTAGTTCTGGGAATTCTCTCGCAGATTCTAATGCTCTATCCCCAATAAGCAAACACCCATCACAACGATTTAGCATTCCACGCAAATCAGGGCCCATCTCCACATATTTTGGTGAAAGACCTCGTTTTGATATTAGGTATCGTAGGAGTGTGACGGATGTTGCAGAATCCGATGGCAATGCGATTGTTTTCATCTCATCAATTGATTTTTCACCGAAAAGAAGAACGCTACCTACTTCTCCTTTGCTCGAAATTGCTAAGTCTGGAACTAAGACCAGTTTATCAGAATTCTTTGCATAGTCTGCTGCAGGGATTGGGGCTAAAATGCAATCCTTCCTAAGTAAGTGACCGGTTAGCCAAGATGGTGGTGCTGGCAAAATGTTCCAAGAATCCTCTAGCCCATGGAATAATGGCTCGCAATTTATGAATGACACTCGCCCGATTGTTTTCTCCCACGCCATTCAATCACCTACTGCCATCCTAAGTCTGCGCTTAACCGGCTCTGTTGGGGTAACAAATTCAGTGAACTCGGAATAAGTTGTGTTCCTTTGGACCGGGATGCATCCTGCGTTGTGAACTAGTTTTGCTAACATAGCCTTATCGTGGTCGAGTGGGGCTGTAGAGCCTGCTAAGTGCATGATTGATTCTTTTTGTACAGTACCATCTATGTCGTCAGCACCAAACTGGAGTGCTAATTCTGTAATGTTATCACCAAAATTCATTCTGTAGGCTTTGATGTGAGGTATATTGTTCAACATTAATCGAGAGATTGCTACAACTCGTAGAATTTCTGTACCTGTTGCTAGTTGTGCTCCAGGTAATCTCGAATCGTCGGGAAGGAATGGATAAGGTACAAAACACTGGAAACCATTTGTTTCTTCTTGTAATTCTCTAAGTCGAACCATGTGCTTAACGCGATGCTCTATTGTCTCAACAGTGCCAAACAACATGGTACAATTTGTTGGGATTCCTAGCAGGTGAGCAGTCTTGTGAATGTCTAGATATTCTTGGGATGATTCTTTTCCTCGGCAAATTATCTCTCGGATATCATCATCCAAAATCTCTGCACCACCTCCAGGCAGTGAGCCTAAACCTGATTTCTTGAGAATCTCAAGAGTGTCATGAACTGATATCTTGGACAGACTTGCTATGTGCTTTATCTCTACTGCGGTGAGTGCCTTAATGTGAATATGAGGGAATTCTTTTTTGACTCTTCTAAATAACTCAGAGTAATGATTTACATCCCATTCAGGGTGAAGTCCACCTACTGAATGTACCTCGTCAACGAATTTAGAATACTGCCGTAGATCCTCAATGTACTCATCGATTTCCATTTGATATGCATCTGCTGCCCTGCGTCCTCTACGAAATGCACAAAATTTGCATGCAAGTGTGCAGATGTTGGTCTGGTTTATGTGTACATTTACGTTGAAGTAAGCGCTTTTGCCGAACCTAGATTGTTTAACGTGATTGGCGAGTGAAGCTATGGTGTTCAAATCTTTTGAGTTGAATAAACTCACACCATCTTGCAATGAAAGCGGAATTCCATCAGACAGTTTCTCAACGACTCCATGGAATTCTATTGGCCAAGCTACAGCAGCCAACCTTTGTCGGAGGGAGTCTTGCCAATCAGCAATTTCTCCGGCTGCCATGGGTTGTCCTGCAACTGATTATTTTTGAATTAACGTTTAGGCTCTCTTACTAGTTCTAACGCTAAAGACTCCAGTTGAACTCAATAATTTTCTGAATTCCTCAACCATGAATACCGTGCTAGCAACTAGAACAATGATGAACCAGTCCTTTTGTTCAAGTGGAGTCGTCGCCAGTAATTCTCCTACCTGGAATGATGTCAATGGAATCGTCCAATCTGCGCCTTGAACCACCAAGAGTAATAAGCCAATGGAGAATGTAATTGCTAGGTATATAGCTCTGTTAGAGAACAGACCTAACTTAAACACACTATCTTCATTACTTCTACAGTTCATTACATTGAACAATTGGAAGAAGATAAACACACAGAAACACATTGTCCTCGCATATTCTTCTGTTCCGTTTTCTAAGGCTAGATAATACACAATCAATGTACCTAGAACCATTATTCCGCCTAAGTAGAATATCAAAAGTAAATCTTTCATGTTAGGTAACGATTCGTCAACTGGTCTAGGCGGCCTATCCATTACGTTGGAATGCATTTTCTCTACACCCAATGCTACAGCGGGAGGCCCATCCATTAGGATGTTGATAACCAAAATTTGGGTTGGGGTAAGTGGAAGTGGCCACTGGAATAGCACGTTCGCGAGTAATAATAAGGCAACAGCAGCCACGTTAGTTGATACCTGATATCGCACGAAATTCCTTATGTTTGTGTATATTTTCCTACCTTCCTCAACAGCGTTAACAATGTTAGCGAAGTTGTCATCTTGCAGCACCATATCTGATGCATCTTTAGCGACATCTGTACCTGCGATTCCCATTGAGATACCGATGTTAGC
>JAPOHM010000004.1 GCA_029979405.1 Methanobacteriota archaeon | reverse complement strand
CATACCTACCAGAATCAGGAACTGGAATTACGCAATCAATGTCGTGGTTAGGGAATTGTTCTAATATCCGCTCCGCCAACCTCTGTCCTTGATTTAGCCTCGCTTGGTAAACAGATATGCCATCGATAATTGAATCAGGTCTTGAGAAATAAACGTGCTCGAAGATACATGGTGAGTGATTTGTCTCATCAGCACAAATCTTGGTGAAAACTTGCCCTGTTGATGAAATGAATATCGCTTCACCAGGTGAAATATCTCTCTCCACATCGAATCCTAACGCATGTATTGCAACTGATTCACTTGCAACTATCCATTCTTTTTCTCCTTCTACAACTCGGCTTCCGAAAATTAGTGGCCTAATTCCGTTCGGGTCTCTAAATGCAAGTAGTCCAAAACCAGATATCAAAGAGACACAAGCATAACCTCCCGTTATTTGATTATTTAATGCATGCACAGATTCGAAAATTGTGTTTACATCGACGTGTATTTCTCCATTTATGTCGAGATTTTGAGTCCTTGAATGTAATTCCATTGCTAAGAGATTCAGTAGTAATTCCGAATCGGATGTAGTGTTTACGTGCCGTCTGTGTACGTTGGTCAGCAAATCATTAATCTCACTTGCATTGGTTAAATTTCCATTGTGCGCTAGGGAGATACCAAATGGATAATTTACGTAGAAAGGTTGAGCCTCTGCCGCAGATGATGTGCCTGCTGTTGGGTATCTTACATGACCAATCCCGTTTGATCCGAGTAAATTCTTCATGTGTTTTTTATAAAAAACATCCTTGACCAAACCATTGGATTTTCTTAAGTGGAATTTTCCGTTGTTTTCAGTCATCATCCCAGCGGCATCTTGGCCTCTGTGTTGCAAGACTGTTAACCCGTCATACAGTAGCTGGTTGATGTGGTATCCTCTTCTTCCGACGAGACCAATTATGCCACACATTTGTCTCGCCTGATGTTTGCAATGCAAGAGGCTTTACAGGCCTTTCCATTCTCTTAACGATTAAGGTCGATGTGTTTTCTTTGACCAGCTGAATCCTCTCATCCTTGCAGTGGAGCCGTATCCACAGGATGCGCAAGTTGATTTTTGCTTGTGATATGCGTTTCTGCCACACCTTCTACATCTGATGTGTGTGGTCTTTTGCCTCTTACCCATGGATGGAGTACCTTTGGACATAGTATCACCTGCGACTGTGCGACCTACCTTCCCTTTATGAAACCGACGGAGCGATTTATTCTTCTTCTTTGAACAAAATTCTTCTTTCGCGACCGGTTATCATAGCGAAAGTAAAACCTATTGCAAAGAATGCAGCTACAAACATTCCTGTAATTGCAACTAATAATCGCACAATGTTTGAAAGTAATTGTGACCTCAATCCACTGTTTGCTTCCAATAATAGGTCATCATACGAAGTAAGGCCCCAGACAACCAATATTCCAAAGCCTATTGCTACCA
Source organism: Methanobacteriota archaeon (assembly GCA_029979405.1). Next base: position 20,060 of record JAPOHM010000004.1, on the reverse strand, counting down.
ACATTCCGACTAATGGTGCAAGTGGTCTGTGTCTTGAATCCGCATAGAAGAATAGGTTTCCGAGTAAAATCAATCCAACTACAATGTATGATGTAAGAATTGAATTCGCAAATCTCTTGAAAGACTCCTTATGAATTCCTTCACCAAGAGATAGATTTAGAGCCATTATTACAAGGATTGGAAGAGCCGCTGCAAATAGCAATAATTTCCAAGATGCAAGTGACTTGTTCATTCCTCTTCACCTCCTATGTGATTATTTGCAATTTCAACTAATTTTTTCAATTCCTGCTCGGTTGGCGGATGAGTACTATCGGGATTAGGTAATGATTTTTCATAAGTCCATATAACCAATGCAAAAATAGCCACAGCCAACATTCCACCAACCAGTATTCCTAGAATATCTGCGACTACAAGAAACAGATAATCTCTGAATTCACTAGCAGTCGTATGTTCTCCATCAACCAACATCGCAAGGAGAGTTATTCCTGCGAACAAAATTGACATACCTGCTAGTTTTACAGATTCACCAAATCGGTTCTCACCATATCCAACCATTCCGATGGATGCGGCCGCACAAAGGGAGGTTGAGAAAAGAAGCATAGTTGGCCAAAATACTATCCAATATGGATTGACATCACTTCTCCATATGGGTGTGAAATTCGACCAATGCATCAAACTAAAAATTCCGATCGAAACAAACATTGCAAAGAAACCAGACCATCTAGCGGTACTATCAAGTCTACCAACGGGAACATTACCCCCAAAAATCATACCGTGTAAACCGTATATCAGAAGGGCACAAGGAGCGATTATACTCAAAATGAGGTGAGCTCCAGCTGTTGAATCAGAGCTCGGTACAGTCCATGGAGAAGCGAGGAAGATTAGGCTTGATGTAACAAATACAACCAATCCTATAACTTTGGATTTACGACTGGTAGAAAGCCACAATCCTAAACCCATTAATATCAATGGAATCCAAAATAGAAGCGCCGCTTTCATCATGGAATCCATAAGCAGACGGCTACAATCAGATTTATCAATATGCCCGCTAAAAATTGATTCAGTGGGTCGGTTTCTTGGAAATTAGCGTCCGTCAGCCATAAATACAGGTCGATGGTGGCTTGGGTGCTCAAGGTGAGACTATGGTCAAAATGCCACGTCAAATAAAGAGGTACAGTCCAAGTGCTGGTAAGCACACTATGCACACTGTAGAGCGTGTGAAAAAGAAGCGCGCAAGCGAACTTAAGTGGGGTCAGAGAAGATTCCGAAGAGTTATGGCAGGATATCGCGGTTTCCCACGTCCTAAACCAGATGGAAGAGAAAAACCTACAAAGAGAGTTAACATTCTATACCGATGTACTGAAACTGGTAAAGCACATTACGCTCCATGCCAGAGAGCAAAGAAATTCGAATTAGTAGACAACTGAGGTGAAAATTATGGCATCAAATTTCCTTAAAGTATCATGCAGAGACTGCTCCAATGAAAGCATCATATTCTCACGTGCTACGACTGTAATATCTTGTGCAGTATGTGGCGCTACACTGACAAACCCTGCTGGTGGCAAGGCCCAGCTGGTCGGCTGTAATGTCGTTGAGTCCCTTGAATGAATGGAGGCTTGACCTCCTTGCCCGAAGGCATCATTGATGATGGACCTCAAGAAGGCGAACTGGTTGTCGCCCTCGTAAGAGAAGTAAAACAAAACGGTGCATACGTAGATTTGGAAGAATATGAGGGCATTGAAGGATTTATTTTCATTGGTGAAATTGCAAGTGGTTGGGTAAAGAATATCCGTTCTTACGCTAGACCTGGGCAAAGGCTAATCTGTAAAGTTCTCAGAACAAGAAAGGACAACAAATCTCTGGAATTGTCTCTTAAGTCTGTAAGTGAAGAAAGAAAAAGAGACAGGCTTGCTGAATGGAAAAATGAAGAAAGAGCGAAACAATTGTTCAAGGTTCTATCTGAACAAGTCGGTTGGAATCAGGACCAACTCACTGAGAATCAAGTGGACTTGACAGAATCATTCGGGACACTTTACGGCGCCTTCGAAGAAGCAGCAACGAAGCCTGAATCACTTTCAGAATTAGGATTTGAAGGCAATTGGATTCAACCATTTATTGAAATCGCTATCAAGAATATCATCCCTGATACAGTAGAAATTCGAGGACATTTCACTCTGAATGTCGACGACGGGGATGGTATAGAAATAATCAAGGAAGCCTTGATCGCTGCAGAATCCGTTTCAGACAGTGAAACCGAGTTGGAAGTATCTTGTCATTACGATGGAGCGCCAAGTTACAGAATCGAACTTAAGGCTCCAGATTTCAAGACTGCTGAAGATGGTTGGAATAGAGCTACAAAGGCTTGTATCGACGTTGTGGTAGCCTCTGGAGGCTCTGCTGAAGCTCAGAGGGAATGAGATGGTTAGGCAATCAATGCAACAATGCGTCGACTGCTTAGAGTACTGTCTTGAAACCACTTGTCCAAAATGTGGTTCTGTCGCAAAGGCCGCAGCTCCAATCAAGTGGTCACCAGAAGACAAAAGAGCACACATACGAAGAAAATTGGACGGAGTTGAAGAGGATGGGTGGGTCAATTCACTTCCAACATTAAGTTCTGATGAAGAAGAATAATGCCAACCATTATACTGTGCCTAAATGCACTTTAGATTTATGAGTGCACTCATTGATTGGATATCCAGACCTAATACAGAAGGTGAGACTCTACTCGTTGCTATGCCGGGTGTAGGAGATATCGGTAAATTAGCAATCGATGCAATTAATCTAGAGCTTGACGCCGAGCCTATTGCAAGAATCATACATCCTGCTTTTCCTCCCCTTGCCAAGTTGGACGAAGACGGTTTACTTCAACCGCCTCATGTGTTATTATCAAAATTAGAGATTGATAATAAAATAATCTTCACCTTAACCGGTGACGCTCAGCCAATGACTCCAGAAGGACAATATGAGTTGGCTAACTCAATTATCGAGATTTTCGCAGGTGGTGAAATCATTGTTTTTGCTGGCATGGTAACAAATCCGGAAAGAAAAGAAGTGTTTGCAGTAACTGGTAACTCGCAATATAGAATACAACTGGAAAAACAAGGGGTCGATGTTCGAAGAAATGAACCTAAGGCTGGAATTATTGGAATGGCCGCACTAATAACTGCACTAAGTCCCATTCATGGAGTTAATTCTTCTTGTGTAATTGCAACAACTGTTGGGAAATCGCTAGACCCTGTAGGTGCTCAATTATTACTCGAAACTGTAAGGAAATGGTGGAGTTTACCGTTACCGATTCCAATCGATGCAACAAACAGATTAGCTGACAAGTTGAAAGAAATACATCCCAACAAAGCTGAGGATTTGATATCCGAAATGTCGGAATCAGCGAATTCAATCTATATGTGATTAGCCACCAGAACTGACGATAGTTATCTCAAGTCTGATGTCACCTTTTAGAGTTGTTGAGTGTGGTAGAACAGTATCTTCGTAACTAACGATGACGGTAGAGGGATGAATATTTGCCAAATCAAGCACTTGTCTCACAGTGGACCCCCGTTCCAACTCAAAAGTATGCTCATCTTTACCCGAGATTAGGGTCACTTGCATGTACTTCCCGAATAACATCACTCTTATGATGGTCGTGCAGGTGGGCGCATTGTTTGCCGAGATCGCATAGCCCGGTATTGCGGTGGATTCGAAATCCACTGTCCTTCGGACACGGGAGTTCAAATCTCTCTCTCGGCGCCTGTTAAAATTAATCCGTAATTCGAATTATTGATGTGTTTTTCTCTAAGTTTGCTTTGACATCTACAGCCCAAGCATCTAGTGAAGCATTCAAAATTGCAATTTCATCTCCTTGCTGAAGTGTGTTGTAAATGGCAGGCCAGGAATTGTCCCAACCTTCAACTGTTACTTTGGTCTGATCATCAATCAATACAATTCCCTTGCGAATCCATGGTTTTCCAGATTTGCCAATACCGTACTTATATGTCTTGTATGCAACTCTTCCATACAAATTCCATCTTGCTTTGAAGTCAAAAAGTCCACAGTCTCCATCTTCAGCACGTGATGACTTTATCATCCTGGCATGAGGGTCGATCTTCAATTCAATTTCACCTTTCCAATTAGTTGAAGGGATTACTCCAACCAATCTAATAAAATCTCCTTTTTCTATTTCAGGCTCGTAAGTAAGTTGTCCTTCACTTTGTTTTGAAATTATTTTTACAAATGCTTTTCCGCCATCTTGTTGAACCATTACGTTGGGAATTCCTTCGCTATTCTTAGTGACGCTAAAAACCTCACAGAAAATATTCACCCTAGGTTCTAATTTACTTAGTTGGGTTAATTCATATGATTTAATTTCCCCTTTTGGTTGGATATTATCGATTATTTTGTAATTATCATTTCCTTGTCCGCCAGGACATAATTTTGACCACTCACAACTGTCGCACCTTACACCTTCTGGTGCTTCAGTCGGAACCCCTCCTTCAGAGAATCCTCTCAAATCTGAAGGTTTAGGAGGACAGTCTGATATTGTAACCGTTCTTGATTTTAATTCATTCCATAATTGGTTTAGCTGGCTTTCTAAAACAGTGATTTGATCTTCAGTCGGAGGCTTTACTGACTTTTTCTTACCTACTCCTAAATACCAGACTTCAAGTTCCTTCGGAATTTGTCCATTATGTGTTTTTGACCATAACATTGCATACATCTTCAATTGTTCGACATAGTTGCCACTTCTGTCTCCTACGCCTTTGCTTGCTTTTAGATCTACAATTTTAATTTTTGAACTATGTCTGTAAACTAAATCATACTCCCCTTGAAACCAATATTCTGGATGTATTGCGTTTTGTGAAAATGGCTCTAAATCAGGGTCTACAAACCATGGCCTTGCTATTTCCCAAGCTTCAACAAGGTGACATGGCCCATCCCTTGCGAGTGGATGAGGTCCCAATTGTTCTCTCCTGTCTGGAGATCTTATCAGGAGGTTATCATCACCATTTCTCCACTTCTGTAACTCCTCATCAGAAATAGATTCCTTCACTATAAGTACTTCCTCTAAATGTAAATCAAGAGCAGTAATACACATTTGCATGTATTCTTCCATTGAATAATCATGCCAATTGCCTGCTTTTCTAGGATTTTTACTCCATTCTTCTTGCATCGCTTTACAAATATCTGGCCAATACTTTGCTATTCTTGAGGCATACCATTGAGAAATGTCATTCGAAATTTCACTATCATACAAAGGAAGTAGGTTATCTGCACCATTCTGTAAAACAGTAATCGGAGCTGATGAAGTTACTATACCTGGAGATTCCATCATTACTCTAGTAACACACTCTTCTACTGCTCGACCCAAGAAGAGAGGAGGCGTTTGTCCAAACTTTAATCTCAAATTATTCTGATACCACCAAATTCTTGGGCATTCTGCGAAAGTATTTGCTTGGGATGCGGATAGCCTGTTAAATTTGCCAACAGTATCATGTTCTGGATTGATTGAACTGACAGGCATGAACCCCTCGTCGTAGTTGGAGTTTATTCAATCCTTCGATAGTATCTCGATTCTGGTTGTTCTTTTATCAACTCTGAGCTGAATAATTCCCTCACGCCAACCAAGGTCAGCAGAGATTATTCTAACTTCATCTCCTTGCTTCATAGACAAAATAGAGCCCTTTATTGAAGAACCAAATGCAACCAACTCTGCAACGCTTTCTCCGTCCCAGATATGTAATGACACCATCGACCATGGCCTTCCATCTGCACGGATACCGTTTCTACGTGAAATTGATATGACTATGCCCTGAACATTTGCTTTTGTGCGTAGCATCCCCATCCTCGTCAATTCACACTTAGCACCAACTTCTATAGAGCTTTGATTATCTAAATATAATCTTGGTTGCCCTCTCCAAACACCAGGTAATGCTCCAGTTACGATGACTTCATCTTGAGGAGAATCATGCATTTTGGGGAAAGAATTTGGCTGGCTTTCCTCCAAAGTCACCATCTTATCACCAGATTTTATCATAGCTCCTAAGACTAATTCTCCGTAGTGATTTGGCAAAGGCCCCCAGGAAGCCTGCAAAGAGCCCTTAACATTAACACGGTAAGGGATTGTAGAAATCAATTCACAAGGTGAAGAAATCATCGGCTTTTCAAATGGTAATTGGTCTAATTTACACCACCTACAACCTGCTTGTTCACCGGAGCATGGTTCATCGATTGGGAACGCATTCGTAAGATTCCAATTCCTCATTTCTTCGTATATTTCTCGATATTCTTCAGTTGTTTTTGGATTTAGGTCTACTTCTTTCCTCAATCCATTTTTCAAATACCATCCTTCAATTCCATCACAAGTTGAATCATGAGTTTCATTCCATAGCCATGCATAAAAATTTAGTTGATGTTTAAGACTTGAAGAAAAAGACCCTTCTCCGTCCCCGATTTTTATATCGATTATTCTTGTTCTGCCATCCCAACGGTGAACTAAATCACATTCCCCGGCAGCCCATCTATCAGCATGATACATTCTTTGAGGCTCGGGATTCCTTGGGTCTTTTACCCACGGACGAGCAATTTCCCAAGCGTCCTGCCACGTTATTGGATTTGAGAAAACATGGATTTCATCTTTCCATGACACCATGCTATTGGCTTTCTCTGGCTGTAGAAATGTAGGAGGATTATCCCAACATGGGGCAGGGATTTCGAATTCGGTTTGCCCTCCCCCTGCCTCAAAGCATTTCTTTACTTCTTCTAATTGCAATCCAATACCGTTTCTAAGCATGTTACAAACAATTTCAATATCGAAGTAATCTGAAAACTCACCATCCTTCCAAATAGATTCTTCAAAGGAATTTATACCATTATCAATCGCCTTTTGGCCATACTCATCTATCAGCCCTTCAAGCCACGATGACAAATCCTCTACTGAATCCACTATTGGCGCCCTGTGCATTAGAATTGAACAGAAAGCATCCTCTACTTCGATCCCCATAATCTGAGGTGGTGAAACGGGACCTCTGAGACCTATCCTATAATTCAAGAACCACTGCTTCTTACATCTTAGAAATGTGGTAAGTGATGATGCTGAAAGCCTACTCCGTGACCTTCCAATAGACTGAGCTTCAGGAGGAATCTGGGCTGGCATGATTTAGCCTCATGAATCAAATGAATAGTAATCCCCAGCAACTCTTTGCTCTCGATCCTTTCTGGATTCGGATTTGTTTATACGCGGTCTCTTGGAATCATGGTCTCTTCTGAATGTAACATCGACTCCTGACAAGAATCGATTCATTCCCTCTCGAAGACCAAATGGACCCTCAGCTTTTCCACTCACTCCCCCTTCGCCTTCGAATACCAATAGTGAATCTGATACAATGTCAATGAAATAGACGTCATGGTCAATTACGAATGCCGCTTTTTCATTGGATTCCATGGTTCTTCTAATCGCTTTAGCCGCTTCCATTCTTGCATTTGCGTCAAGATGCGCGCTTGGTTCATCAAGTAAATACAAATCAGCATCTCTTCCTAGACATATCGCAATCGATACTGCTTGAGATTCTCCTCCTGATAAGTTATTCACCTGCTTGGCAAGAAGTTCGTCCACCCCAAGGGCTCTTATCACATTCACATTGAATTCCCCGCTTCTCCAACGGGGTCCAATTTCAGCATCTAACCAGGTCTGAACCGTACAATCAAGATTAGTTTCGATATGCTGCGGTTTATATGAAATTGAAGCGTCTGCAGTTACCCAACCTGAATCGTATTCGTGTTCACCTGCCAAAATTTTGACCATAGTAGATTTTCCAGTGCCGTTAGGGCCTACAACTCCCACAACTTCGGCTTGGTGGACCTTGCCAGTACCTGTTTGAAGATTGAAATCACCTAGAGTTTTGCCTAAATCTCCCCATTCTACCACAGGATTACCAATCTCATTAGACCGATCAGTGTGAGTTTGGAATTTTATTGGCTTATCTCTAATCCTGACATTTTGTTCTACTAAAAAACCGTCAAGATATGCATTGATGGCTTGTCTTGTTGACCTTGCTGGGGTAAAAATACCAAACGCACCTTTTCTCCCATAAACAATGTGTACTAAATCAGCAAGAACATCCAAAACCGCCAAATCGTGTTCGATTACAATTACTCTAGCACTTTCTGATAATTCTTGAATAATTCTTACAATTCTCATCCTTTCGTGGATATCGAGATAAGAAGATGGTTCATCGAAGAAGTAAACGTCAGCCTTCTTCAATAGTGTAGCACAAATTGCTACCCTTTGTAATTCTCCACCAGACAACTGAGTTAATTCTCTGTCAAGCAGTTTGCTTAGACCTAATTTCTCGACCATTTCTTGATAGACATCCCTTTCATCAACCGATTCCAATAAAGACCCAACTTTTCCTTTTACGGCTTTGGGAATGTTATCGACATATTGTGGTTTCAAGGCTACCTTAACTTTGGAATTACTCACATCGATTAAGAAATCCCTCAATTCTCCACGAGGTAGGCTTTCTATCACATCTTCCCACCATACTTCATCTGCTTCAAAATCTCCTAAATTCGGTGTGATTGAACCGTTTAGAATCTTGAAAGCTGTTGATTTACCCATCCCGTTGGGGCCAAGAATTCCAACAACTGATTCTTTAGAGGGAGTTGGCAGGCGGAATAGCCTGAACCCGTTAAGAGAATACCTGTGAATCATATCACTTTCTAACTCTGAGGGCAGTTGAGTAATGATAAGTGCGTCATGTGGGCACTTGTTAACACAGATTCCACAACCAATACATAGCGATTCTGAAATATGTGGTTTTCCAGTAACATTATCCATAACTATACATTCTTGTCCATTTCGAACAGGAGGACAAAAGGCAAAGCATTCATCCATGCATTTCTTTGGTTGACAGTTATCTTCCTTGAGAACTGCAACTCGCATGTTATCCTCTCCTATATTGGTGCTTGATTAATTATTCATCAAATACAAATTGAAAACTACCTAACATAGAGGTTTTGGCATAAGCCAAACCAATTGGTAATCAGACAAGTCCTTTTACAAATTCATGACCACGAATAAGTTTCGTAGTACAAGGTGTTGGGAATTTCATTCCCGCTTTTCTTAGTGCATCTTTTGCTACTAAGTAATGTTCAGGGGTGAATTGTAAAGATATGATCCTTTGACCTCTCTTGACTCTTGCTGCTGTTCCAACATTCTTTCCAAAGGCGCATCTCATTCCTTGTGAAACACGGTCAGCACCTGCACCGGTTGCTTGTTTGTTCTCCCTCAAAACGTGATGAGGGTAAGTGTGGACCCTTAGAGCATAATTTTGTGCACCTGCTACTTTCCTAATTGTAGAATTCGAAATAACACGAGCCGCCTCGAGAGCTGTGTGGCGAATCTGACAGGATTCGTCTGCAATCAAATTGAGTTCCATTGTAAATTCTCCAGTTTCTGCAGCACGACGGTTGCCGACATGGAATTGGTGAATTCTGTTGTTCGGAACACCACCGATATACTTGCGTCTGGTGTAGGCTGGACCCTTTAGTCTTCGGTACATTTTTGCGGGCTTTCGTGCCATGACTCAATCCTCCAAGCGATTTTGCGACTTGCCTTCCATATATGACGATACCGATTACTATTTTTTCTTAAATAGGGCAAAGGTCATTGAATAGGTAGGGTTAGCGCAGGTTAATGTCAGCATGGCGTAAGTTCTTAGAGGAAGAGTCAGAATATCAATGGCTTTCCTTCGCAGTGTTCGCTTTTGCAGTGATAATTGGAGCCGTCTTAATAGACTGGTCTGATAACTTATCTGGATTTCATGAAGGAGCAGCAATCGAGCAGAATGGAATTATTCTTGATGCAGCAGGAGATGCAATATTGTTTGAAAATGAATCTGGCAAATATGTATCTCTTCACGACGATGTCCAAGAGACGCCATATGCCTCGTGCTTAGTTCAGCACGCTCACATCACCTTCGCCTGTATGGGAACGGAAGGTTTGCTATTTTTTACCGAAGAAGATTATTCTGTAGAATTTGGCTGGATTCCTATGGCATTAGGCAAGAATGTAACTGCTAAAAATGTAGAAGCAAACGCTCAAAATGAATTATTGGTCGTCATTCAAGATGGTACATCTGACAAGTTAGCCGCAATGCACATTAGCGAAGGAGATGGCCTTTCTGATGTTACATCCCAAGATGGAATAATGCACATCAACTCCATGCTAGCTACTGATGGAGGATGGTTTGTAGGTGGCTCTTGGCAAGCTCCTCCAAACTGGTTGGGAACAAATCCTACATCTCCTCCGATGTATGAACTGGTTATGTTTGTAGAGTGGGATGGAATAAATTCACCTGATTCGGAAATAATTTACCTGGGTGGAGAAGGAACAATACACGGAATCTATCAAATGAATAACGGAGATTACATTGCCACAGGTACTGACGACACTGTTGTAATCGATTCAATGGAAATTACTTCTCTAAACATAGCAAGCTTTTCGTCAATATCCGATAACAACAACAAAATTTGGCTATTTGGTGGTTTGAACTCAGACGCTGTTGCGATCATAAACAACGCTGAAATAATATACGAGGAATTGCCATCAAACTTGGGATTAAACCCAAACTTTGTCGATTGTAATTCTGAAGGATTAATCTCGATATACGGTGCCGATGCTTATGATTCACCGCGTGCAGTTTCTATAGAAAGTGATGCAAGAACTTCAATATTGAGCCTTAGGGGCGTCATGGACTTAGGATTCATACTCGTTTCGATTACGATTATTTCAGTAATGGGTTGGAATATTGCCGATTCGGTTAGACGCGGAGAAGTTTTCTGAACTAATTAAAAAAACAAAGAGATTGAATTATTTGTCAGGGGATAATTTACGAACCTCTTTCGCACACGACAACTCCTAGCGCAAGCTAAGGATGTGTAATATTGGCCAAGAGGGGGATGATGGACCAGTATATGGACATCAAATCTGAACACCAAGATTCTGTCTTATTTTTCCGAATGGGAGATTTCTATGAACAATTCCATGACGACGCAGTTGTCGCTTCAGAAGTACTCGGATTGGCTTTAACAAGTAGGGATAAGAATGCTGAAAATCCAATACCTATGGCAGGATTTCCATGGCATGCACTTGAAGACAACCTAAGAGCGATGCTAAAAGCCGGTCACAAAGTTTGTGTGGCTGAACAAGAAGAAGAATTGAGGGAAGGTGCAAAACTACTCGAAAGGGTCGTTACTCGAATTTACACCCCAGGGTCATTGTATGAAGAGAGTTTAATCGGAACTGATGAAGTCGCTAACTTGTCTAGTATCTTGATAAAAAATGACTCTGTTGGTTTAGCTATACTAGACGCAAGCACTGGAAACCTGTGGGCTGTAGAATATAATGGCGTAGACCGATTGGACAGAGTATTAGATGATTTACTACGTAGTAGTACTAGAGAATTAGTGTTCACTCCTAAAGACTCAGAAAAGGACGAACTCCGAAGAATTATTTCTAATATTGATAATATAACACTCTCACAGCACTCAACTTCAAAGAGAAAATCTGATGAAGCACTAAAACAGATATTGGAAGTAGCCGATTTAGGACATATCGACCTTGGGGACTTTCCGATTGCCATGGAAGCGGCAGGCCTCGCCGCTGATTACTTGTCATCAATGCACTTGATGGAATCAATATCATTCAAAGACGTTGAAATATTACGCCCAAATGATAGTTTAATCTTAGACCAAACCACATTAAGAAACTTAGAATTAACACAGACGCTATCTGGAGAAAAAGAAGGATCTCTTCTTGGCTCTATCGACAAATGCCGAACTGCAATGGGAAGAAGGTGCTTGAAACAGTGGATATTACGACCATTGGCATCCAAGGAACAAATCGAGGAGAGACAAGACTCTGTTGCGAGCATTGCTCGTTCATCGAAAAGATTGGATGAGATAAGAGATGTTCTCAAAGGTTTGAGAGATATGGAGCGATTAGCTACTCAGTTATCTTACAACCGTTCCACAGGTAGAGATCTCGTTGCCATTTCATTAGCATTGGAAAGAATGCCAAAGCTAAAATCTATATGCAGACAAATGGATGATGAATTGTTAAACAAAATCTCCGAAGATTTAGATGTATTAGAGATGATGAAAATTGATATTCAGGCTAATCTAAATGATGAACAACCACTATCTATGAAAGATGGAGGAATTATTCGAGAGGGTATCGATTCTAATTTAGATGATTTGCGAACTGCAGCATCAATAGGCAAAAAATGGTTCAAAGATTTGGAAACAAAGGAAAGAAATAGATTACAAATTCCATCACTGAAAGTCAAGCATAACAGGCAAATAGGTTGGTATATAGAAGTCACAAAATCACATTTGTCTAAGGTCCCAGATGAATGGAAGAGAAAGCAACAAATGACTAACGGAAATAGATACGTAACGGATGAATTGTTACACTGGGAAGATAAATTGCTAACAGCATCCACGAAAGCGAACAATATCGAATATGAATTGTTTAGAGATTTGAGAGAAAGGTGCAAACAAAATACAAGGATGCTTGGATTGATTAGCACACATGTATCTCAAATCGATGTTCTCCAGTGTTTTGCAACCATTGCAAGAAGTCGTTCTTGGTCTAGACCTGTAATTTTTGAAGATAATCGTTTGGTTGCAAAAGGACTGAGGCACCCCGTTTTAGAACTACAGCCAAACTTCGTTCCAAATGATTTACAGTTCGACAAGAAGAGAAAATTTTTGTTGATAACGGGGCCAAATATGGGAGGTAAATCCACCTATTTGAGGTGCGCCGCCTTAGTGACGATTTTAGCGCAGTGTGGCTCTTTTGTACCAGCCAATAGCGCACAAATAGGGATCGTCGACAGAATCTTCACCAGGGTTGGAGCATCTGATGACATTCGGAGAGGTAGGTCTACTTTCATGATGGAAATGATGGAGGTTTCACATATCCTAAAACAGGCAACCTCTGACTCGCTAATTTTACTTGATGAAATCGGTAGAGGAACATCTACCTTTGATGGTCTATCTATTGCATGGTCTGTATCAGAAGATATCTCAAAACGTCTGTCTTCAAGGACACTATTTGCGACTCACTATCACCAATTAATTGGTTTGGAAGGCGAAATAGGTGGTCTTGTGAATGTCCATGTCCAAGTAGCTCAAACGGATGGAGAACTGAGATTCCTTCACACAGTGGCGGACGGTCCGTGCGACGATTCTTATGGCGTTCAAGTAGCGGCTTTGGCCGGCCTTCCAAGACATGTTATTGAACGAGCAAGTGACTTACTAAACTTCCTCGAAAAGCAGGCAGACGGAGCAAAGGCCGGTAACAAGGGTACACCAATGGCGAGAAATGCTGGACAATCATCGCTTTTGGGATTCGTAGGCACGCCGAGCGTTATTATCGAAAAGGATGAAAAAATGGAAATCATCAAATCAAAATTAAGTGATATGGACATCGATTCTATGAGTCCAAGAGACGCACTGCAAGCACTTTACGATCTGCAAAATTCTCTGGAGGTTGATGAATGAGCGCTCCGAAAAGAATAATGCAATTGGATGATTATACAATAGGACATATTGCTGCAGGTGAGGTTGTTGAAAGACCTGCGCAAGTAGTAAAAGAACTAATTGAAAATTCAATTGATGCTGGCTCTACACAAGTTTCTATAGATATTGAAAGGGGAGGATTTGACCTCATCAAAATTTCAGATAACGGTTCAGGAATCCATCCAGATGACCTTTCTCTATGTTTAGACAGACATGCTACTAGTAAACTGAAATCACAAAGCGACCTCGCTGAGATATACACTCTTGGATTTAGAGGTGAAGCCCTTGCAAGTATAGGCATGGTAAGTAAAATAACCGTTTCATCCCGAATAAAAGAAGGTGAAGGTTTTGCAATATCTATGGATAATGGAATCAAGAATTCTGTATTACCAGTTGGGATGGGTGAAGGAACGATAATCTCAGTAGAGAATTTATTTGCGAAGCAACCAGCAAGACTCGCATTCCAGCGAAGGCCTTCAACAGAAGTTAGCAGAGTAGTAGACATAGTAATTTCACATGCAGTATCAAACAAAGATGTAGGTTTTCGTTTAACAAATGATGACAAAATAATACTCGATGTACCTGCGGTTTTAGAAATGGATGATCGGCTATACGACGTACTTGGCCATCAGGCAGGGAAAATGATACAATTATTTTCACCAAAGATTGACGAAGATGCTCCCGGTGAAGAAGAGTGGTCTGGTTGGATTTCAACACCTGACATTACAAGAGGAAAAGGCGACGATATTCATATTTTGATTAATTCAAGGCCGGTTGCAGCCCAACCTTTCTTGCAGACAATTAGAAGAGGATACAAAACGAGATTAATGCAGGGAAGACATCCTGTTGCTGTTTTGAATTTGGAAATCCCTCATCAGGAAGTTGACGTGAATGTACACCCAACAAAAAGTGAGGTGCGCCTAAAGAACTCCTGGAGGGTACTGGAAAGATTGGAAAGGGCTATTTCTCATACTCTTGAATCAACCCCAACAGAACCCGAATCCAGTGGAGGAATCACAGGCATAGTCTCATTATCAAATAATAATGAAATCAAACACCATACCAACAAACCGGCTTGGGCTACAACCGCTCAAATTTCATTATCCGGTGAAATTGCAAAGGAAGAAAAACAAAAGGTTCAACCAAGGCCAATTTCAACCTCTGAATTTTCTCAACAAACAATAACTGGGCAGAAACCCACAGCTCCTGCTTTATCGTCAGAAGAAAGACAATTGCACAGACATGCTGGTATGGATTCGGAAAATCCTGCAAATAGTAATCCAATCGGTCCTGTGATAAACGATTTACCAGAGATGGAACCATTGGCACAATTTGCGGATTCATATATCTTAGTTCAAGCAAATGAGGAATTACTTCTGATTGACCAACATGCACTTCATGAAAGGGTCAGATATGAAAGATTGAGACATAATGAAGAAATTTGGAAATCTCAACCAAGGATTAATTCAATTCCTCTTAATCTAGACGCAAGACAGCTATCAAGGCTTGAATCAAGAATAGAAGATTTTTCAAAGATAGGGTTTGAATTCAATAAGACAAGTTCAGGATATGAAATAACAAGCGCTCCTGCAATTTTTGCTGCAGAAAACCTTGAGCCATTCATTCATGACATAATCCTCGACATGAATGAGGATGGTGCGCCACTTGAGACTCTAGAACAAAGAAAGGACCATTTTGCATTCCTCAACGCATGTAGGGGAGCGGTGAAAGCAAACGAAAAATTGAACCTCGCACAAATGCGTAGACTATTGGACGACATGAGGCGAATCCCTAACCCTTGGGCGTGCGTTCATGGAAGACCTACTGCCATGAGAATCCCACTTAATTCATTAGACCATCACTTTGGAAGGCACGGATAAATTTCAATCCACAATCAAACCACAATTTTGCAATTGCTGAATGAAGGATGGCCAAGCAATTTCGTGTAAATTCTTACCTTCAATAGTAGCTCCACAAATAGAGGCCAATATCACCGCAGTCATCTGTATTCGATGGTCGCGATAAGTCTTCACTATTTGTTTTGGAGTAATTGGAGTCTGACCCCCAGGAATATGTAGGCCATCCTCGGTTTCTTTACAGTTAATCGAGAACTGTTCAAGCATTTTTCTCGTACAGGTTATTCGGTTTGATTCCTTGAATGTGGCATGTTTTGCACCGCTAATAGTGCCCCCCTCTGATAGCGCAAGTATTGCTGCTAATGGTGTAATCAGGTCGTTAGAGTCTTTTAGGTTAAAATTGTTCAAATCATGACCGATTAAATCCTCATCTTTTGGCGGATTTTCTATATCCAGTCCTGCGAGTTTACAAAAAGCAGTCATTGAAGGGTCGGGTGGGATCTTAACATCGGGACAGTTTACAACCCAGGGCAATCCGATTTCTTTTGCACCAGTTAATTTACATAAATCCCAAGTAAGGTCTGAATGCTTTTGTGAAACTGATTTACCTGTTGTTACCAATTCGAAGCCATTAGTCCTTGGAGTCATCAACAAAATTGAAGATAAGTATTGGGATGAAATAGAAGTATCTATTGAAATTTTTTCAGAAATTACAGGGCCTTTGACCTTCATCGGCAAAAAATCATCACCCAATCTCGTGTAGTTAATTTTTAGAGATTCTAAAAGAGGTAAGGAGGTTCTTACTCGGAGGCTTGTGTCTCCCTCAAAGGTCATCTCACCGTCACATGTTGCTACCTGTCCAATCAAAAAACGTAAGGCAGTCCCACTATTTTTACAGTCCAAAGTATCGGTATTGAATTTCAATTCCCCACCGCGCATAATCTCGTCTTGATAAATCAGACCCAAATCAGACAAGCAATCTATCATAGCTTGTACATCTTTGCCAATTTCATACATTTTAATTTCGGTAGGGTTAGAATCCATACTTGCCAATAACAACCATCGCATTGCATGGCTTTTTGATGGTGGCAATTTCAAACTACCAACAAGTTTACTCGGCTTGATAGAAATTGATTGAATGGAATCATCAATTTTATCACCGCTCATAGAGAATCCCCCGATATATGTGCCAAATCCCCATTAGAAATGAATGGTTGTATGAGAGTATAATTCAAATGATTCAAACATCTCGAATGTAATATGGTCGAAGATAAGAGAGGTCGCCCATTTAGGGACCTTCGTATTTCTCTGACCGACAGATGCAACATGAGATGCAGATATTGCATGCCACGTGAGCATTTCTCTGGAGACCATCAATTTCTGGACAAGAGTGAAATTCTATCATATGAAGAAATTTCTTTCGTAGTCAAATCAATGTTGCCACTTGGATTAGAAAAAGTAAGATTGACAGGCGGAGAACCACTACTAAGAAGAGACATTGGAGAACTAATTAGCCAGCTACCAAATAAATTAGACATAGCACTTACAACCAATGGATTACTTTTGGGAGATAATGCCGAGATGTTGATGAATTCCGGATTAGATAGAGTGACGGTCTCATTAGATGCGATCGATGTGAAAACTTTCCAAGAAATGGGAGATACAAAGGAAAATCCAGAGAAGGTCCTAAATGGAATTCAATCTGCTTTGGATGTAGGATTACAAGTCAAGGTAAATACCGTAATAAGAAAGGGCATCAATGAGCACTCAGTGAATCAAATCTCCGAACATTTCGAAGGTACAGATGTAATAGTTCGATTCATCGAATTCATGGATGTGGGCGAAACTAATTCATGGGATTTGGAGGAGGTTTTCACAGGAGATGAAATGAGAAAATTGCTTTTGCCATTATCTCCAATAAGTGGCAACTACGAAGGAGAAGTTGCAAATCGGTATCAAAAAGGATCACAAGAATTAGGATTTATCGAAAGTGTATCCAAACCATTCTGCCACTCCTGTAATAGAGCGAGGCTATCTGCTGATGGCCAAATCTATACTTGTCTTTTTGCAAACAAAGGGAATGATTTGAAATCAATAATCAGAATGGGTGCAACAGAATCTGATATTGAAAACGCGATGAAGACAATTTGGAGTAATAGGGATGATGCCTACTCTGAAAATAGAGGAAAGGTAAGCCATTCAAAGGTAGAGATGTCTTACATTGGTGGTTAACTCTCGATTACAGGTAGTCTCAGTTTTCCAAGTACTGTATTACTGCCCGTATCTACTAATTCGAGAGTGTGGTGGCCAGTATTACAATCCAAATTCTGACAATTTATTACAAAATAATCTCCTTTTGTCACAGACCATCCTGCATCTCTATCATGGAATGAAATGTTTGCTCCAACCGTGCCATATACATCGGCGTCATCTGCAAATCCAGAGGAGTCGACTAATCTGCTTCCACTCATGTTTACAATCGACCACTTGATTTTTGCAGGGTCAAGAGACTGGTCAATACTTGTTATGGTTACAACGTGATATCCATTGGATAAACCTCTAACTGAGAATGACGCCTTAGGGTCATCTTTTTCTACGCTGTCAAAAGTACTTGACATCATTATGAAAACCATGCTTGAAAGTAACACCGTGATTGCAAGTAATAACACAGTAGCAATGACAGGGCTTACTGCTTCTTCGTCCCTGTGCATGTCTAATCCCATTACTTCGATACTATTGAATCAACCGCTAATTTTGGAGACCTAAAACTAATTTTCCCATCACACTATCCACAGCATACGTCTACAAGTGACAGCTCTCCAAATGATTCCTTTTGTCAGTCTGTTGAATAAAAGATTCAGAATAAAGTCGGGAAGTCTGAACATCAAACTACCTAATTTGAATGAGAATTTTGAGTTTCTCATGACCTTACCCATTTGTTTTTTCCATCTCTTTTCATATTCATGCAAAGATGTGCCGTTCTGTAAATGTTCACAGATAACTTGTCCAGCAATCCTTCCTCCGATCATTGCTATAGTAATCCCGGCACCATTGGATGGGAGAACCATTCCAGCAGAATCGCCAACAATTAGATAATTATTTTTGACGAAATTCTTGACAGTTCCAGACATTGGTAGCGAGCCTGCGCCTCTGAAAGTAATTTCGCCATCGTATTTCGAAACAAATTCATCTGTATATTGATTGAGGTTCTTTTTCTTGGAAAAGCTCCTTTGGATCCCAAGCCCTATGTTTGCTCCATCGCATTTCGGAAACATCCATGCGTAACCACCAGGAGCCATTGAACCAAAATGTAGTTCAACGGCGTCACCAAAATCACCATCCATTAACACAAATTTGACAGGTATCTTCAAGGATTTTTCATTCCAGTAATCCCTCCTAATTGGACCATTATGTCCAGCCGCATCTACAATTATTTTAGCTGAATATTTGTCGCCATTTTTCAAAAGAACATCATTACCAGATACCTTTTCAACCCTCGAATCGACAAGAAATCTTGCTCCAGATTTTTTTGCCATTTCTACTAAGTTTTCGTCATGAGCAACTCGATTTAGCATATATCCTTCAAAATCGAAAATTAAAGGTTTACCTGAAGGAGGTACGATGTGCATTTTGTCTACCTTACGAGATATAGCGTGTTCAGGAGTTTGGTACAAGTCATCAACATCTGGTACATCAGGACATAATCTCTTCATTTCTTCATTTGTTGGGACTAATTCTCCACATTGTAGAGGTGAGCCAATCGGGTCCCTCCCATCTATTACGAGGACATCTAATCCTCCTTCAGAAGCATACCTCGCTACCGTACTCCCTGCGGGACCGCCACCAATTACAATGACGTCTGCATCGAAATTTGTTGAAATTTCCATCACCTCAAGAATTCCTATCCCTAACCATTGATATAACGAAAGAGAGTAAGGTTTTTGCTTCACAATCATCGAAATTTTCGAGATAATTTTTCGCCCTTTGAAGGTGATTATTTACCAAAATTTCTGAGTAGTTTATGCTATCTCCAATATTCAATAATTCAATCAACCTGTCGAACTTGGTATCATCAAAATTTGTGATTATGTTAGCTAGTTCTTCTCTTTCTGGTCCATGAAGAATAGTTAATGCGTGTATTAGGGGTAAGGTCATTTTCCCTTCGTACACGTCACTACCTCTATTTTTCCCAATTCGTTCGTCTCCTGTAATATCCAACAGGTCATCGACCAATTGGAAGGCAATCCCTAATTCCATTCCAAACTGGAATAATTTGTCACACTGTTTTGAATCAGAATTTGCGACCATCGCAGCTCCTTTCGCAGCGGCTGCAAATGGCCCTGCAGTTTTGCCCCTTACGATTTGTAAATAGTCTTCTGGCGTTGTTGCCAAATTCAATACATGATCTATTTGCATGAATTCAGCACTCGCTATCTCGGCACAGCAATTTGCCATTACTCTAACAACATCTTCATCATATATGCCACCTAAGCCAAATCCTTGAACAAATAACCAATCGCCGCCTATTATGGCTTTGGCTTGACCTACCAAAGAATGCATTGTAGGCCTGCCTCTACGAACATCTGAATTATCATTTATGTCATCATGAACAAGAGTCGCAGT
>JAPOHM010000175.1 GCA_029979405.1 Methanobacteriota archaeon | reverse complement strand
GGCTAAATCAAGGACAGAGGTTGGCGGAGCGGATATTAGAACAATTCCCTAACCACGACATTGATTGCGTAATTCCAGTTCCTGATTCTGGTAGGTATGCTGCTTTACAATTAGCCAATGCCTTGAATGTTGAATATAGAGAAGGATTTGTCAAAAATAGGTACATTGGTCGTACATTTATAATGCCAGGACAAGCACAGAGAATGAAATCTGTACGAAGGAAATTAAACGCTATTCCCCACGAATTTGAAGGAAAGAATGTGATATTGGTAGATGATTCAATTGTTAGGGGCACAACTTCAGCTCAGATTGTTGAGATGGCAAGAGAAGTTGGTGCAAAGAAGGTGTATTTTGCTTCTGCAGCACCTCCCGTCAGATATCCAAACGTTTACGGAATAGACATGCCGGCTGTAAAGGAATTCATTGCTAACGACAGGAATATTCATGAGATTTGCGAAACGATTGGCGCAGACAAGTTATTTTATCAAACACTTGAAGATTTAATCGAAGTGACAAGCATAAACGGCCCTCAAGATTGGGATACTTCTTGTTTCGACGGCAAATATGTTACTGGCAAAGTAAGCGAAGAGTATCTCAGAAGTCTAGAATTAGCAAGAAATGACGACGCAAAATCAAACAATCAAAAGCCAGATGTCACAATCGAACTTCATAATGATGAATGAGGTGTATCGATGGAAAATGCATGGATTTTGCGTTTTGGAGAACTTGGTCTGAAAAGCAAGGTCGTCAGGAGACAATTTCAAAGAGGATTATACAACAACATGGAAATTCTTGCTAAATTCAACGGAATCTCACTCAAACAAGATCGAATCATTAGTATGGAAGTGATTACAAGCGATAATGAAACAGATATTGTTGAGGATACACTCTGTAGATTACTTGGCGTGGTTGCAATTGACCCTGCAACGGTAATATCTGATTCAATAGACCCCAAAGAAGTAGCACAGAAAATTTTGAATCTCGATGAGAACTTTGGTAAGAGTCGGACATTTGGTGTCAGAACCAAGCGACTTGGACCAAAGGAGAATTTCAGCACAAAGGAGTATAACGGTCAAATTGGTTATTGGATGCTCCAATTAGACGATTCTTTGAAGGTAAACCTAACAAATCCAGACATCTGGGTAAGGGTGGTATTGGAGCAGGATAAGGTTTGGTTACTATCTAAGCGCTTGAATGGTGCGGGAGGGCTACCACCAGGTGTACAAGGTGATGTTTTATGCAAGGTCACTACTGAAGATGAGATGATTTCTGCATTTCTGATAATGAGGAGAGGGTCTCGGTTGATTCCTGTTGAAGGAAGTGATGAGAAATTAATCGATGAGTTAAGGAAATGGGACCCATCGATAGGAAAGAACTCGAAAATTAGAGATATTGAAGGGAAAATAAAACAAAGGTATCCTTGGGGAGTAGTTGGCTTATCTGTAGAAGAGGGCGAAAAACAATTCACGCGGAGTGCGGATGAGGCAAAGACGGTACCTCTATCTACCTTGGAGCCCATTTGTGGTTGGACAGATTTAGAAAAAGAGAATCTATTGAAGCATGTAAGAAATCCAAAAGAGTACATTTCTATGCCAAACTTTGAAGCATGGATGGACGATGCAAGGATTAGTGAGTGACTATGTCAATGACGGTTCCAGTTTTGAGTAAGTTGGAAACTACTTCAGATGTTGCGGCTATTTTTTCAGGTAACCATCTTTCTGTTGCTCAGGTAGACGGTATACTTAGAATCGATGATCTCGAAATTAACTTTCCACCTTTGACAAGCTTGTTTGAAACTCAATTTGGCGATATCATCGTTGGTTCAAGAGATGGTTTGCACATTATTCGCGAGGGTAAACAAATTAAGTTTGTTGAATTTTTATCGGGTATTGAATCAATAACTGGTAAAGGCGACTATTGTGTGGCAATAGACGGTTTATCTAAGGCCCATGTCGTAAATTCGTCTGGTGATTTGGCGCCAATTCTGGTAAATTCTGTTTCTATGGTGGCAATAGGTGATTCTATTGCAATAGCTACTGATTCTGGAGAAGTAATGACTTATTCTACAGATTCATCAAAGATTTGGCAACGACCTGTACGAGGAGAAGTCGGTGAGCGAATTACTGCAATAGGTTGGGATGGTCAGACTTTGATTGTAGCCAGGGAGGGCCATGGATTGGTACCTGGTGAGGAAGAGGCTCTCGAGGTAGAATTTTGGAAAAATGAGAACCTCGAAAGAAGAATAGATACAAAATCAAGAGTTATCTCAATCGACGGCCAATGGATGGGATTAGATTACGGAGGTGTGTTGAAAGGCGAAAAATTAGTCGCTGAATTGACATATCCAGTACATACTCTAATCGATAGGGGAAACTCAGTTCTTGCAGCGTCTTGGTTCCATGTCCACTGCATCGATGAAAAGGGAATCAAATGGTCGGTAGAAACCCAAGGGATGGCAGAAAAAGTATCATCAAATCAAGATGGAAGTAAAGTGATGATTGCTGGTAGCGATCAAAACGACTTTACAACATCAGAACCAGTATTCTTAATCGATGCAAATTCAGAACCTGTGCCACTTGTCGAAGAAGATACAGCAATAGATGATTGGGGCGATGCTCCCTCTATAGAAATAAATGCTGAAGAGATATATGGCTCAGAAAAATCACTCGAAGAATTGGCTGGATTCGACTCTCAGGTTAATTTAGATGAAGGTGCAATTTTTGATGCTTTGAATGACGAGATTATTCAAAATGAGGAAATAGAGGAAGAGGATGATTTGATGTTAGCCCTATCCCTTGACGCTGAAACTATTGTTGCACCAACTCCAAATGCTGGCGGAGATATCTCTGTCGATTCAGGAGATGATGGTACATCGATTATCACACTAGATGGGAGTCAAACCGAAGATCCTCAAGAAAGAATAGTTTCATGGTCGTGGATAGACCAAACTGGTAAGGAAATTTCAACTTCGCAGGTTGTAAAAGTAAAACTAAACAAGGGCAGTCATAATTTCGAACTTAGGATTAAGGATAAGGATGGCAGATGGTCTTCTGATTCGATTGATGTGAGGGTAAAATAATGGTGAATTCACCAAATATTAACCATTTTTTTGTTACCGCCTTGCAACAGAGGTGTAGCGTAGTAACCAATCCAGAAAATGGGGAAACGGTGATTATTGATGGCGGTGGTGATTTTCAAAGAATCATCGACTGGATAGACAAAGGAATTGGCGAATCAGATTACGAAATTGGAAACTTTTCTGGTAATAGAAAGGTTGTCGCTTTGCTCAATACTCATGCACATTTTGACCACAGT
>JAPOHM010000065.1 GCA_029979405.1 Methanobacteriota archaeon | reverse complement strand
TTGACCTTGTCCCTGACCTTGTCCTTGACCTTGTCCCTGACCTTGTCCCTGACCTTGTCCCTGACCTTGTCCTTGACCTTGTCCCTGACCTTGTCCTTGACCTTGTCCCTGACCTTGTCCTTGACCTTCTCCTTGGCCTTGGTCTTCTGACTCACCGCCACCCTCGGTTCCACCATCTCCAGATCCAGCTTGTGACTCCTGGAAATCAGGGTCGTATGCATCTGGGATACCGTCACCATCAGAATCGCTGTATTCACCGTCATTAGGATCGGTTGGGTATTGATCGACATTGTCGTTCTTACCGTCACCGTCTGTGTCAGCGTTGTTTGGGTTTGTACCCATAGCGTATTCTTGGGCGTTGGTCAGACCATCTCCATCAGGATCCCCATTAGCGTCTCCGCCATTGGTTGGGGAAAGTCCATTGTTAACTTCCCATCCATCTGGTAGTCCGTCACCATCGCTGTCGGCGTTGTTCATGTTTGTGCCGTGGCTTTGTTCCTCGGAATTGGTTAAACCGTCACCGTCCCAGTCTGCTCCACCGTCAGATGGATCAAGAGGGTCGGATCCTTCACCGCTAACTGCAGAAACTGCAGATAGTGCAAGGAAGAGTGCCACAAGCATGCTTACAATCTTCTTATTCATTTTTTTCATCTCCTATTTTTTATCGTTTGATAGAGAACCCGCTGTTCTCTCTTTCCAAATAACTTGCGCAGTAGGACTGGACAAATCGCTCAGGAGAGGTACGGAGCTTACGCTCAAATCGTTGAAAATTTGAGGTTTCGCAAAAGCACTTTTTACCAAAAAATTGCTACTGTCATTACACGCCATTAGGCTTGTAGTGTAGCGATTTGTGCCTTTGCTATATCCTTGTATTTTTTCCTCCGTATTCATCGTTTTTCACGGGTCAATCATAGGGAACCCAGTGTTCCCTCTAACCACTGGAGTGCTACAGGACCTATATGAACACCGCGATTCATTGATTTAAGGAAAATACCTTCATCATGGACCTATGAGGGCCGATTCCTTTGATGTCATAAGGTTCATCGATAATTTTCCATCCTTGCGCTTGATAAAAAGGCACCGCGTTGATTCTCGCTTGTAAAAAACCAACTTTGGCTCCAAAAGATTCGACTGAACCCGATTCTAACTCAGCAAGGACCTTGGATGCTAAACCTCTTCTCTGGAATTCTGTTCGAGTCCCCATTTGACGTATTTGAATTGCTGGCCTCAAACCCCCCCCTGCAAGTGGTCCGAAAGGAGGGCATTGTGCCGCACCTGGTCCTGCATGGTCAGCTTGAGACCCATCGCTATCACTGGGGATAACGTGTGCTCTGCCAACTGCGACGACGCGACTTCCGATTTTGATGTACGAGTGTAAGGCTTGGTCGTCATCGGCCAGTATTTCCGACCCTCTCGGAAACCCAATCGGCTTTCTTAAAACGTCGAATCTACAGCTATAATACTCTTCGAATGGTAACTCTGCGGGGCCAAATGTAGTCACTAAATCACCAAATCAAAATCACTGCAAATAAGGATGCGAATGGGGTCAACAGCAATGATAGAAGAGCGCCATATCCAATGCCAGGTTTTCCAGAACCAAAACCAATTGGTATTAGAAACAAATTTACAATTAAAGCTAAGCCACACAGCGTTTCAAAGATTGAAGATAAATTCGATTCATCATAATCACCAATATACTTTTCAAATTCACCATCAAGGTAAATTTTCTCCCCATGGTCGATTCCATCATCATAAAAAACCGATGCGTTGTAAAGGCCAATCACTCCACGCCAGTATCCCTCTTCGTTGGTCAACAAATCGTAAGAACAATATCCAATTATGTCTCTATGATCCCCATTTGTATAATTGTCCTCTGATAAAATAACACAATATATTTCATCTGGACTAAAAGTAAAATTCACGACGCCTTCGTACGTTGTATTGTTTGTTTTTTGTAATTCTACAACAAAATATTCTGATATCATTTCAGGCGGTTGTGAATCGGTTTCATAAGTCACATTAGTCCCGATAATAGAAAAAAACACGACAAAAAGAGGGATTAACCCATAGAAGAAATGTTTGTAGGTAAATTTTGATTTCGCTACTGCGACCATTTGACCATCTGGACCAATTACGAAATCATACATCGAGTTGTCAGCAAAGCTACCAACTTGTGTATTTGTCTGAACGCTACCGGTAAGCGTGGGAGATTGGGGCGCCACGATATTAGTATCAACTTGGGCAGGAACATGATCATCAGCAGATGAACTACTGGATGGAATTTCAATTTCTATCGGGGCGGGAGCGACTGGCTTTTCACCATCTTCTGCCATGTCCTTCGATTAGGGTTGCTATTTTAATCGGTTGTGATTCTTGATTTGTAGTATTAGGCGCGTTGAAATATGAAATGCCAGTCGCGGAAACGTTGCACGGATGTCAGAGCGGCTATGAGCGGGACTGCAGATCCTGAGACCGGAGTTCAAATCTCCGTCCGTGCTCCATTTCTCTCAACCTTGATTTGGCTCTATAACTCCAGTTTTGAATCAGTAGAGTAGCATCATTCATAACAAATATGCATTACGAGGTTCATTAAGGAGGGGATGTTTTGCCATCATTGAACAATAACATAGGAAGTATTGGACGAGGCTTTGCTGCTTTCCTAGCGCCCCCTCCTGAAGATGTTATTCGATTCACGGTAGGGCAACCTGATTTTAGAACACCAACTCCAGTTGTAGACAATGCAAAACAAGCATTGGACGATGGTCTTCACGGATATACTCGCAGCCAGGGGAGTGAGGAAGTTTGCGAAGCGGTTGCAGTTCACTTGAAGAAATATCAATTGGATGTTGACCCGCTTGACGTAGTTATATCTCCTGGTTGTAAGCAGGCTTTGCTGTATGCAATGATGACGTGCTTGAATCCCGGAGATGAGGTGATTTTGTTCTCACCTGCATGGCCATCATATGATGGCATGTTGAAGTTAATCGGTGCAGTTCCTGTTCATGTTCCAGTTCAGAGAGAAAATTATCATCCAGATATTGATGCGACAAAAAATGCAGTTAATTCAAAGACTAAGGCGATTATCATAAACTCTCCAAATAATCCAACAGGAGCGGTTTACCACCCAGACGAGATCGAGGCATTGGTACAGATTGCAAATGAAAACGACCTGTGGATTTTTGACGATATGATTTATTCAGACCTTGTTTATTGTGAGCATCCTTATGTCTCTCCTGCAACCTTTGCCGGTGGTGAAGAAAGAACCCTTACCATTGGAGGTTGGTCAAAGATTTGGGCGATGACGGGATGGAGACTTGGTTGGATAACTGGCCCAGCAGAAGTAATGGAAGGTGTGAAAACTTGTCAAGCAAGTTCAGCAAGTCACGTTCCAACATTCCTAATGGAATCTGGAAAGGTGGCATTAGAATTGACCGATGAGCCAAAAATGTTCTACGATGCGTTTGCTGAGAGAAGAGAAGTATTCCACTCTTTACTTGAAGAGTTACCTGGAGTTTCCGCACCAAAACCAGAGGGTGCGTTCTACATCTTAATCGACATTACAGGTACCGGAATGGACGATATTGAGTTTGCAACTAGAGCCTTAGAGGAGGCGAAAGTTCAGGTTATACCCGGGTCATTAATGCCGGGTGGTGAAGGCCTAATCAGGCTGAGTTATGGTTGTGGTCTTGAAGATATTAGAGAAGGATGCAAACGCCTCAAGAACTGGCTACAGGCTTGACAACGTGTACTGCACCACCGTGGTCGAAGGTTGCATAATACAAATTTCCATCTGGCCCACCCGTTATCGGCAATGGTGTTCCCACGTCTTTTCCAAAGACTTCGACTTCTCCTTTCCAGCCATCATCGGTAAGAGAGAAATCTATTTTCAAAATTTGATGTCCTTTTGGCAAAACCGTAGCCCATGAACCGTATACCGTAGCATATACGGTGTAATCATCGCCGGGCATATTTGCTGGTCTTGTCGTCATCCCGTTAACCGAGCTGTGTGGGGTCCAAGTAGCAACTGGCGCTTCAGTCCCTGCCGGATTTGGGTCGCTGACTGACTCTACCAACCAACCGTAATCTGCGCCATCCACGAGCAAATTTACTTCCTCATTCGGGAAATCATCGCCCTCAGCGTCTTGGCCATTGTCACTAAACAAATAGCCCACTTCATCAAGCCAAATTCCGTCAAACGAATTTCGAACTCCGCTTGCAAGTATGCCGTGGTCTCCTGTTGTAGCGTTAACCCACAATAGAGCTGCATTTCTTGAATCGTCTTCATTGCAGTGATTGCAAGTGCTACCACTGTGCCAGATCAATGTCCCATTTGGTAGAACGTTTACTGCATTCTGTTGATGATTTCCGACCGGAATACCTGAAACTAATATCTCTGGGTTTTGGAAATTAGAATCATATTTGGTCAATTTGCCCTTTTCTGAAATTACATATCCGTCATCAAGAATTGCAAGGCCGTGAGGTGCATTCAATCCAGAAAGTAAGACCTCCCCTTCAAGTGTCAAAATTCTGCCACCATCTCGGTCGCAGATAAGCAGGTCATCACCCTCAAAAACCAAACACGTTGGGCCACCGAGGCCTGTAGCGATGGTTTCTTGCTCATAACCTTCCCAGAATTTTGCTTCCATTACCCCCGCATAGGGATAAATTTCTCGAGCTACAACAATGAATATCAATCCTAATACAATCGGGAGAATTTCCCGCCTGACCTTCATTATTTCACCTCAAAATGGTGACCTAAATTCGGTTACCTCTTCGCTTATTCTCAGTAATTGATTGTATTTAGCGACTCTATCTGAGCGCGCTGGTGCTCCGGTTTTGATCTGTCCTGCTCTAGTTCCAACCGCTAAGTCTGCGATAGTCGTATCTTCTGTTTCTCCAGACCTGTGACTGACCACAGAGTTGTATCCGTGTGCAGAAGCTAAATCCATTGTTTCAAGGGTCTCAGTAATCGTTCCCACCTGGTTTACCTTGACCAAAATTGCATTTGCCGAGTTGGCTTCGATTCCCATAGATAGTCTCTCAGACTGTGTTACAAACAAATCATCGCCTACGAGCTGTACCTTGTCACCAATTTCGCGCATGCATCCGGACCAACTTAGCCAGTCGTCTTCTCCGAATCCATCCTCTATGGAAAGTAGTGGGTATTCGTCAACCCAGGACGCATATATGTTTGTCAAATCTTCACCAGATAATTCATTTCCATCCATGTGGTATTTCCCGTCTTTGAAAAATTCAGTGGACGCAACGTCGAGGGCAATTCCGATTTCCTCAGTACTGTATCCTGCGCCTTCGATTGCTCTTACCATGTATTCAAGACCAATTTCATTGGAAGGAAGGTTTGGTGCAAAACCACCCTCATCACCAACGCCACCTAACAAACCGTCAGATTTCAGTTCCCGCTTTAGTGAATGATAACATTCTACTCCGGCGCGAAGTGCCTCTGGAAATGTGTCAAACCCGTGTGGCATAACCATGAATTCTTGGATGTCAACATTTGACGCAGCGTGCGCTCCCCCATTTAGAATATTCAACATTGGCACGGGCATTAGTCCCCCTGCGACTCCTCCTACGTACCTCCATAGTGGTAGTTCATGAACCGCCGCGCCAGCATGAAGGCAAGCCATAGAAACGCCGAGCATTGCATTAGCGCCGAGATTTGCTTTGTTTGCAGTTCCATCTAACTCGACCATGATATTATCGATTGATTTTTGGTCGTCAACCGGCATTCCGACTATAGCTTCCTGAATGGTTTCTACAACATTATTTACAGCATTTTCAACGCCCTTTCCAAGCCATCTTGAATTATCTCCATCTCGTAATTCTATTGCTTCATATGCTCCTGTAGAAGCACCACTGGGAACCATCGCTCTACCTAAAAGGACTCCCTCAACGTAACAATCGACTTCAACTGTTGGGTTGCCACGACTATCGAGAACCATCCGTGCATCTAAACCAGAAATGATGTCAGACATTGATTTGCCTCAAATTAGGCCAAGAGTGCTCTATCCTTGAATCAAACGGATAGATTAG
The DNA here is from genome assembly GCA_029979405.1 of Methanobacteriota archaeon. The sequence goes on along the minus strand of JAPOHM010000065.1, from coordinate 1,361 downwards.
TGCTCATTTAGCCACTTCATCCAAGAAGCGATGATTGTTTGAGTTTCGGGAATCTCGTAATCGTTTTGGCAATCCCTAACCCAGCAGAGCTGTTCTGTATCTGGAGTAACTGAGAATAACTCTCCTCTAAACAATAATTTTTCATTGATAGAATCAAACGATCCTCTCTTATCTTCTACAAAGCAGTGAACTAGGTTTTTCGGGTAGTGCCTCATTACACCTAATTCAGGGGAGCAGAATAACAAAGAGGATTTTAAGAAAATGAGTGAATCTCCCGAACTTTCGTCTAATTCATGATTTTCAATCTTACAGCCGTCAAGCATCGTAGCTACATCATACTGATACCAGTTGTTGAATTTAGCATCGAGTTTGAGATTCGAAATATCATCCAAGAACTTCTGAACGTTCTCTTGGCTAACAGTCTCAATAGACTCCATCAGTTAGAGTGAGACCTTGCTTACTTTTAAGATAGATGATTTTTTTACTCATAAAAATAAATACAATTATTAAGGTTAAAAAACGATTTGCAATATTTTTTTCCCGCCAATAGATTCCCCGAAAAAATGCAAATTCGGCAGTTTTTATGTAATATTTTTACATTTTAAACACATTCATATACACATACGGGTAGCGATGGCCATGGGCCGAATCGGAGAAATTGACCGTTCTATACTCGCAGAATTAAGAAAAAATGGTAGAATCTCATACGTTGAACTAGCAAAAATAGTTGGGGCTAGCGAGAGAACTGTTCGCACACACGTAAGAAGAATGGAAGAGATGGGCACAATCCGAGGCTACACTATCAGAGAAGGCGGTGTTGGATTAACCGCTCTAGTTAGAATCAAAGTTTCACCTGGTGCTGAAATCGGAACCTTTGCTGGCGAAGTTACGGGCTGGGAAGGCGTTGAGATATTGTACGAAGTATCTGGAGAGACAGATCTGATCGCTTTGGTTCACGTTGATGATACGATGGCGCTCAGACAACTTCTAGACAGAATGTGGATGGCTGCTCCAAGTGAAATTGCCAGTACAACAACAGAACTTGTTCTCGAACAATATTGAAATTCGTCACTAAACGAATAGTTTGTTCCAGTTTGCTCTACTAGCATTTGTAAGTGCCTTTTCTTTAATATGCAGAGAATATCCTTCATGTTTTACTACAATGATTCCCCCTGTTGCTTTCCAGTTTATCGATCGAAGGGAAATTGGTTTTTCGAATAATATTATATCATCAGGATTGTATCTGACGTTGATAATATTTTCTGGAGTTTTTAAATTTGCTGACCAAGCATTCACATTCCCTCCGGCTTCACTCTCTCGTGTTGGCCCAACATAGCTTTTTTTATCAAAAAAATCAAATG
>JAPOHM010000244.1 GCA_029979405.1 Methanobacteriota archaeon | reverse complement strand
GAAAGTCTCAGAAATGTTCTGTTGAGGGCCATGAAGCCAGAGGGAAAAACGGTCGAAGCGCTCGCGCCATTTGCTAAAACTCTGAGGTCATTAATCGAGGTTCAACTTGACAGCCTTTGAACTCATTTCGGGAATGAAGTCGGTCCCTCTTTGACAGTATTCAGCACTAAATGAGTAACCGAACGCACCACTCCGTCCATCGATAGTACGTTTTTCGATAAGTCATCAAGGTCACTTCGATCTCTAGCTCTTGCAATTACCATAGAATCGAATTCTCCTGTTACATCATAGACCCCATATACTCGATTATCACGAGCAATTTTCTCTTGGATTTCAATCAGTCTGCCTTTTTGAATTCTTAATCCAATTACAACATTAAGGTTCCATCCGACTTTTTCAGAATCCAAAATCACTCGATAATCCTTGATGACTCCGGTTTCTTCTAACTTTTTGACTCTATTACTGACAGTTCCAAGTGATACGTCAACCTCCTCAGCAATTCTCCGTAAAGATGTCCTAGCATCTCTTTCAAGCACTTCGATAATGGAACGGTCAGTATCGTCTAGCATGGTTCTACCTCTGGAGACTGACCTGAAAACATGAGGCTATTGAACATTCACATCAAAAAAAGCAATGATTCTGTGCATTTGTTCACTCTTCACTATCATGCCCAATATCTCTAATTTCTTGTAAGACTCTGACTTCTGATTTTCTCATCATTAGGGTAATTCTACCGCCAATCCAAACTGGGATTGTTGTACCATCTAGGTTGTCGATCAGTAGGTGGTTTCCTCTCACTGAGGACAAAGATGAATCGACGGAACTAGGTTCAGGTTCTTTTCCAGATAACAATGAATCGATAATTTTTGAATTTACAATAGTTTTACCTAAGTCTATTTCTTTAGAGATTAATTTGGCTGCAGAGCCAACAACTCTCTCGAATTTTCCTTTCCGAAGATGGAGTGATTCAAGCCCTAGATACACCACCTTTAGCGGCCGCCATCGATTACCTGGAATTCGTATCCTTCCGCCTCTGCGGCTTCTCTTTGACTTCCAAATCTGTTTTGCTTCCGGGGTCGTCCAAAGAATCTTTTTTCCTCTTAGCCAGAGATTTCTTGGCAAACTACCCAATTCATCTTCTAATGATTCTCGAACTTCAAGCGTAATTGGCTGGGGTAGATTTTCATTATCTTGAGGTGCTTCTTCTTGGCTAAGTCTGTGTTCAATCTCAACATTTGTATCATCATCAGAGTCTAATTCTTTTTCAAAAACAGCGAGGAAAAAACCTCCCGCTTTGGATTGATCATTCCATACTCGCATACATAGTGGAAGGGATTCTTCAATGCGACTTTCGGATGGTGGATGGAAGCAATCTAGATTTTCATTTTCCTGAACAATTGAACAATCATCCGAAAGTACAGGCCAATGATTCATCCCTTCAGAGGCGATTAGATTTGGAATTAAATCATGAGCTGAAATTAACTTTAATTGTCTATTTTGTCTGAGTACTTCCGCCACAACGGCTTCATTTTCTACAGGGTCAAGTGAGCAGGTTGAGTAAACTACCCTCCCTCCATTCTTAACTATCCTAACCGCTCTATTGAGAATATCAATTTGCAATTTTTGCATCGAACGACCTCCATTTGGATTCCAGCGAGACCAAACATCTGGATTTTTACGAGTGGTTCCGGTTCCAGTGCAAGGGGCGTCTACCAATATTCG
>JAPOHM010000154.1 GCA_029979405.1 Methanobacteriota archaeon | reverse complement strand
GTATAGTTTCCTTTCGGCTGGCCACCCGTAGGGTGGCCGATAATATTCGGGAGTTTTTTTGCCAAAGCGAAGGTTCAAGTTCGTCCGATTCTGACGTGATAAAGTATGAGCGAACTCTGGGTTGAGCGCCACCGTCCTCGAACTGTTGGGGACATCAGAGGTCAGGCGTCAGTTGTCCAAAGATTAGCTTCATATGCTAATCTAGCGGACTTTCCTCACCTGTTATTTGCAGGCCCACCGGGTACGGGAAAAACCACTGCTGCGATGGCTTTGACAAGAGATGTATTCGGTCCGGAATTCCGCAATAATTTGCTTGAAATGAACGCCAGTGATGAGCGTAAACTTGAGTCGATTAGAACCAAGGTCAAACAATTCGCTAGGACCTCTCCCTATGGGGATGCAAAATTCAAAATTATTTTCTTGGATGAAGCAGATGCATTAACTCACGATGCGCAAGGAGCATTGAGAAGGATAATGGAGCAGTATGCCCAAACCTGCAGGTTCATTTTGTCTTGTAATTACTCAAGTAAAATCATCGAGCCTATTCAGAGCAGGTGTGCTGTTTTTAGGTTCAGGCCACTAGCAGATGCAGATGTATTGAGCCAAGTCAAAAATGTCGCCGAGTCAGAAAAGGTAGGTTTGGATGATGAGGCGGCCGAGGCGCTTGTTAGAATCTCGCAAGGTGATTTACGCAAAGCAATCACTGCTCTTCAGGTGGCTGCCGCTCTGGAAAAAAATGTTACTCGTTCACTAATCTACGAAACAAGTGCTACAGCACCACCGGAATCTCTTCATCAGTATCTAATGGCTTGTAGACAAGATGGATTCCATGCTGCAAGGCGAAGATTGAGAGATCTTCTAGACAAATACGGTCTTGCTGGTACCGATTTTGTCAATCAACTGCATAGAGAATTATACGGAGCAGATTTCCTATCAGAAATGCAGAAACTCGAGTTAACCGAGTTAATGGCAGAAATTGATTTCAGATTAGTTGAGGGTGGCGGTGAAGCTATCCAACTTGATGCTCTAACGGCAAGATTATCCAAGTTACTCGGTTGAATCTTCGACTACTAGTTCTTCTACCACTAGAGTCATGGTAACGGTTCTCTCGTTCTCCCATGGGTCTCCATCTTCGACCACTTTGATTTCGACTTCGTAAGTACCCACAGCGAGTCCTGCCGGTACTTCGACTGCAACAGGATAGTCGATGTCTTTGTGTTCACGAACCGGGTCTAGTGCATCGGGATTAGATTCGGAAAGAACAGCCCATGAATTATTGGTGGATTCTCCGTTGAATTTTATCGAATACTCGGAATCACTTGCATCGTAATTGTCGCTGAAAGACAATACAAGGTAATGCATGCCAGTGTAGCCTTCTGTAAGGTATACTTTGTCCTTGGATTCATCAGTGAATTCAAACCCTTCTTCACTTGATGAAATCATACCCCATCCTTCATCGACTTGTGGTGCAACAATGTCAGCAAATGGAGCATTGGTTAGAAGGAATGTCAACGCAAGCCAAGTGAAAACATGAAGGAATGATGCCTTGAACCATGTGCCTCTTGTGTAGTGTTCAACAAATTTCTCAGGAAGCAAAGACCTGTGGATGGAAGGAAGTAGGAAAATAGCCATCATAGGAACGAACCACAATAGGTCAGCATTTCCTTTTGAGCCAGGCATTGCAACATATCTCATTACAAGAGCCATTGTTGTTGCAAATACGATGACTAACCACATTGAAACAGTGTCTGCTTTTTCTTTGGAGACATGCTCTACCGGGTCGAATGACTCAATCCCCATGTCTGCACCGGAGCGATTTTTCTTTCGCTCCTTATCTCCAGAGCCTCGGTTTCTTCGCTCTGCAGCAGCGGCAGCCATAGCAGTGTTGATGTCCACCATCAACCGGTGCGGATGACTCCAAGTGAATGAAGGCTGTGGTTAAAATTAGCATAAAATATTGAAATTAAGTAAGCAGGTTTTGCCGCATTATTCAAAGAGGGGTGTACGGTGGGCGAGTTGCTTGCCGGGGTGGCGTAGTTGGTGGCGCGTCGGACTCATAGGGCAGTTCTAACGAACTTTTTGTGACGTACCAAAGCCCCTTCACATGTCTGAGACATCCGAAGGTCGCGGGTTCAAGCCCCGCTCCCGGCACTTGAATCTGAGAGATATGGTCGCTAGACTTCGTAGGAGACCTTCTCAGTCCCCGCTCCCGGTACTTGCAATCTATTGCTTGGTGGTTACGTAAGCGTGATCTCAAAATCAGGAAAAATAAGTTAGAAATCAAACAAGAGAATATAACTGAGAAACCCTCGCTTCTAGTTGGTTAGTGGTATGAAGAAAATATTTGATGGCATGACAAGTTTCAGTACTGAAAGACCAAAAACCACTATTGGAATCATTTTGGTGTTCATTTTTTCACTAACTCCAAATGCGATGTTTATCGACTTCGATAACAGCCAAGACGCCTTTTTCCCCGATAACGAAACCGTTCAATTACTAAATGAAATTGAAGATGAGTATCAAGCATCAATAGATTTCATCAGATTCATTGATGATATCGATTCTGGAGATTTGTATGAGGAAGAAACTTGGACTCAGTTAGCAGTGCTAGAAGCGATATTATTGGAAGATGAAAATTTACAAGAATACCAATATCCATTATTCGGAATTCAAGCAAATAGCGGTATGGCTAGCTCTGCAATACAGTGGCAGAGATTACAGGATCCCACTGGGGCAGAATTGTGGATTGCAGAATTAGAATCTGCAATCACTGCGATTCAAAATATCGAAAATCAAAGTCTTAGCAGTCACTTGAGTAACTTGACCCAAGCATCCAACGGCATTCCTAGTCCGAGTGTTGTGACATCTGAAGACTTGAGAAATTGGCAGCCAGAGGACCCAACAGTTTGGTTGGAAAGACTTGATTCTGGAGAAAATCTTTCTTCTGACCTTGGTATTATTTCTGGAAACTTGAATGCACTTGTCCAGGGTCCAAACGCTAGCGAAATTGCGATGGTAACCGGTCCAATTCTTGGAAAAATAGGCGCCTTAATCGGTATGCAATCTATCGATTACAAGGCACTAATGGTTGCCAATTTACCTGCTGATGATTCCTCAAATCCATGGGACTCCGATGGTCCTATCCTAACTACGTTCGTCGTAATTACCGACCCTGTAGAATATGACTTGAAGGTCATTGATGACGTTCAGGAAATTGTCACTGAGTGGGCTGAAGGTTTGAAGGAAAAGGCAGAAGAAGAAACAGGAGATTCGGATTTGTCAGTATTTTCATTTGCTCAATTGGCAACTGGACAAAACGCTAACCTAGGCAAGGAACTTGGCATACTCAATTCGATTTGTTTGCTCCTTCTTGGTTTTATTTTGTGGACTAAATTCAGAAGCAAGCGTGATACTGCTAACGTACTCGTTTTGACTGTATTTGCAATTCTTGCAACCTACGGCATGGCAGGATTGTTGACACTTCTGGGAGTAAATATGGTATTCAATGCAGCGATGAATTCAATTCCAATTCTTCTATTGGCAATTGGTGTTGACTACGGTTTACACGTTGTTGCTAGAATAAGAGAAGAATTACAAGACCAAGAAAAAGCAAATCCACAGGGTAGAACTACTCTGCGAGATTTCTCTTTAGAAGCTAGAAAGGCTGCAATCCGGAAAGGCACGATTTTGACCTCTGCCGCTTTGATGGTTGCAATTTTCACCGATATGGTTGGTTTCCTATCTTTCAGATTCTCATCCCAACAATTCTTGGTTTCATTTGGTACAGTAATTGCAATTGGTCTATTCTTCATTTACCTATTGAGCATAACTGCATTGCCTGCTTTGATGATGATAATTCCACCAAAGAAACTACCACTTGAGAAATCTGGAAAGAACGATGTTGGTCCTATCTCAACATGGATTGGTTCACTTACTAAGACTCCAGTCAAAGTCATAGTAGTCACCATTCTAGTATCGGTTCCTATGTTTGTT
>JAPOHM010000200.1 GCA_029979405.1 Methanobacteriota archaeon | reverse complement strand
CGACCCAAACAAACATAGGTGGAGAAGCGGACTAGAAGCGATCAAGTACATTTTTCCTAATCACAAACCCGAAAAAATTAGGGATTTGATCACCAGTTGTATCACGAGAGAATATCGAAAAAGAAAAAGTGTTTCATCAGAATAACTTTATTTTATCAGCATGTTAGAACTATAGCCAATGTTCTATGGATAAATTGGTATTTAGTGCTCGTACCGGGAAACTCAACGGTTTCCTCCGTATCTTGGAAAATTACTCCATTCAAGTACGAAATCGATATAGACCCAAACAAATAAATTCTTTCTGCCGATGGTAAAACGATGCCTAAACCTGCAAATGAACTTACAGGCCCACGTGTGTATGTTACGGTAGGAGGTACCACTCCTACACTACACCTCACGGGAGGTTACAACAAGCCCAATCGGACGAAAACGATGTGTGGGGCTTCACTTGCAGGAAGAACCTTGGTCGATGCAAGAGATATCGCTCCTCATACCGAATATCGAGATGCAAAGTTGTGGTGTAAACGATGCCTCGCAATGCTTGATTTTGAGGGATTGGATCAGAAGGTTCTCTTCAGTGCTATTGAATTTAAAATCGGGACATATTCTGATTTAATTGTGAAAAGGCACATGGAGAGACCATCAAAGCAACCGATGCTTCCATTCCGTCTAACAAATGCTCCACCAAGAAAGGATTGGCGTATTGTGAAGTGATTGGAATGAAACAAATTGATTTGATTCTACCAACGCTTCGTAAATTCATTCACAAGTTACTCAATGACATCGCAACATGCACCTATCGTGATGAAGGTCAGTTCGAAGAAATGTATAACGAAATTCGATCAATTTGGAAGCTCAATGTTGAGCAAGCAGATGATGCCTGTGCAGTTCTTCTATGGTATGTTTTGAAGGCGTTGGAAGATTGGATTCCAAACAAAGACTTTGCGTGTGGTTGGTCTGAAGCATTACGGCTTCACGAAAATGACATTTCTGACGAACATAATGATTCACCGCTCATTGTCCCTTCAGCCTCTCTCCGAAATCCACACACCTTTTTTCCAAGAATGTCCGAGAAAATCAAAATAGGATGGAGAGTAATTTTTGACACCCACATTTTGTGCATGATGACGCCAGAGATTCGTGAAAATACGCATTTGCGGATTCTCTTGCAATCCGATCAAGATATATCGAACAATCAAATCATCGAGTTGATGCCATCTGAACTTTCGATGGAAGAAATGGCTCGAATTGAATTGAATTATCTTCTAAAAGAATACAAGGAAGGGGATGAATTCACAAAACTACGTTTTACCACGAATCAATTGACTTGGATTCTTTGTGATTGGATACGAGAGAATGGTCGAGATTCCATTCATCAGTTCGCATATGTAACAGGACATCCCTCTGATAACGTAAAACCGGTTGAAGAACCTGAAAAACCAAATGAATTGTTGAATCACTTTGTTTCAACATATCTTCGCCCCGCCATTAAACGCTACCTTTACTCACATCCATTGAAACCGCGACCTCCTATTCCTGAGAAGTATCCACTCGGATCGAAAATGCATCCAATCTTCCATATTCGAGAATTTAATGATGGTCGTGAACCGCTCGGAATCTTTCTTGGCCTCATTATCGCATACCATAACGACTTTCTTCAACACGATCTTCTTGAAGCAACTGAATTTATTGAATACGATGAACTAACGACAGAATACCTCAACAATCTCACCAATATCGAACAATTCCCATTTACGGGCTATGCTGCAGCTTTTTTCGGCTTGAAGAAGGCCTTTGTCATGGATCGAAGCAAGATGACGGATGCCTTCGATCGCATTGTTGAGAAGGGTTGGTTTTCAATGTTGGATGAAGAGGTAGAATTCATTTTTAATTATGATACATCGAAGTTCGCTCAAAAGAGTTTCAAGATTCCTGATAAATTCAAAAAGTGAAATCGAATTTTTAAACTATTACTCACAAGTGAACTCGGGAGGAAACACCCTGCCGCATAGATCCATAAAATCAGTCAGCCGTTGACAATTATTTGGTAAGGGCGAAAGAGTATAACGGATGCCAGAGTTAACCTTTTTTTTCATCAAGGACATTTCGTAGGCGACTATAGGGCCATGTGTAGACTCTCGTCTGCCTCTAATTGACAAAATAATGTCGGCATCCATCGGTGGAATTATTGAAAACAGAAAGTACCAATCAGCGGAATTCTGATTATCATGATAGGACATATGAAATTTCCAATCAGTACCGGAATTTTGCCTCCTGTATTCATTACAATGAAACATGGCTTGCTCGTCACCTAGCGGCCATGTCTTCAATCTAGAGTCGTAACGTGTGTTTTCATGATTTATGATTTCCTCTAATGTAAACCCAAAAAAATCGGTAGTCATATCAAATGGCTCTCTCACGCCTTCCATAGCGATTACATCTCAATAATGCGTATAAGGTTTTTTAATTTGGAGAGAGTGCTCGTACCGGGATTTGAACCCGGGTCAAAGGAATGAGAGTCCTTTATGATGGGCCACTACACTATACGAGCGTGGTAGTTTTGCCTGCATCGTCCTCTATTTAGAAATGGCGTCCT
>JAPOHM010000094.1 GCA_029979405.1 Methanobacteriota archaeon | reverse complement strand
TGGACACACATAGAAGGATTACTAAACCAAGTTAGAGAAGCGGTTGAGAAACAAGGCTGGGATGATGTCAAAAAGGCCGTGAAAAGCATAGAATGGATTGAGTCTGTCAACGCTGCTGAATCAAATTTCACAGCTTACCTTCCAGATGAAGAAGGTAAGCCTGGGAAAAAAGTAATTTTGAATTTAGAAGAAAGCGTCCATCAAAATGCTCAGAGATACTTCCAAACCGGGAGGAAACAGAAGGACAAATCTTCTGGAGCGATTCAGGCCCTTGAAGACACTAAAATTGCACTTGAGAGGGCTCGCAAAAAAGAAGCAAAAAGAGAAGCCAGTGGACAAGTTGCTAAGGTTAAGCGAGCCAAGAGATTGTGGTTTGAAAATCACAAGTGGACAATGCTTCCAAGCGGACACTTGATGATCGGTGGAAGGGATGCAAAAGGAAATGATTCAATCGTGAAAAAGCATCTTTCCTTGGGCGACAGATACCTACACGCTGACTTACACGGAGCCCCGTCATGTTCACTACGGAATAATCAGGGATTTGCTGTTGATGAAAATCCGCCTGCACACATTGGTGAAGAATTGCCGGCTTTCAGGCTCATAGACAAAATTGAAACTGATTTGGATGAGGAGATTACACAAAATGCTGCGACTATGGCTCTTGCTTGGTCACGGGCATGGAATTCAGGAGGAGCCCACGGAACTGTCTACTGGGTAAAACCCGGTCAAGTTTCCAAATCCGCTGAATCTGGAGAATTCGTAGGTAAGGGAGCATTTGTAATCAGAGGACAAAGAACTTGGTTCAAGGACATCGACCTGAAATTGGGAATAGGTTTGGTTGCAATAAACGGAATCCCATTGCTAATGGCGTCTACTGCAGACCACATTTCTGAGATATGTAATCGATACATCATTGTGAGTCCAGGAAGGGACAAAAAAGAGCAAATAGCGAATAAAATCTACAAATCAACCGGATTATCTGTCGACGATATTTTACCAATCCTTCCGGGTAATTGTGAAATTTTACAGGATAACGGGCTTATTAATTTCAAAAAAGGTGAAACTAGTGAGTAATGCAAGATTTGGAGCCGCCGCTTGGAATCAAAGGTTCTCTGGCGAAGAATATGCGTACGGCAAAGAGCCAAACGAGTGGGTTAGACAAAGAGTGAAACCAGGTAATGGCAGAGCTTTAGTCCCTGCTGACGGAGAGGGCCGCAACGCTGTTTACCTCGCACAACTCGGTTACCAAACCGACGTTTTTGATCTGTCGGATGTCGGTAAAGAAAAGTGCAAAAAATTGGCTGATGAAAATGGAGTTTCGATAAATTACGAAGTTGATGATTTAGTATTGAGAAATTTTGAACCTGAAATCTATGATTTGATGGCATTTTCTTGGTTCCACGTACCTTGGGATATTTTCATCGAGCACTATCCTCGAATGATTGGCTCGCTAAAATCTGGAGGAGAATTCATTTGTGAAGGGTACCATGTAACCCAGATGGGTATGTCAAGTGGAGGACCGAAAAGTCTTGACTTGCTATGGGACTTAGACGAAGTTCTTGATGTAATTGGAGACCTATTTACAGTCGAATATGCTAAAGTCGAAGCCGTTGAGTTGGATGAATCAGACCTACATCGTGGTCTTGCTAATGTTGTGAGACTACACTTGATCAAAAACTAAGTTTGGGAAATTTTGCAATGGAAAATGGAATGCATGTTGAATTATCAACAACATCCTTCATCTCGCATTGGGGCACTTACGAATGATACTTTATCGACGTTAGGAGTATCTTGCAAATTTTCAATCATGGTTCTGAAATTTTCTGCTGAACCTATTGCTTGTAATACATCAACACAAGTGTGGCTGTGCTTTAGGCAACTATGATTGTAATTTGCTACTTCTAGGGAATTGGTATGCCTCAGGTCGAGTAATTTGCTCTCTATGCCGTGTTGATAGTAAATTACCACGTGTCCTTCAATTACCTCATTATCTTTCATTTCAGATAAGTCTCCTCTTTGTTTATAATCCGCAAAATGAAGAGCCGCATCTCTTAGAAATCGACTGCGGTTTTTGTACCCAGATTTTTCTATTAAACTCTCAAGGCTGTCACTAAACTCATCGTCGGAACTGAATGATATAATTCGGCTCATAGTTCGTCGAAAAGGAAGATAGTAATAATAATTTTCAAATCTCTATTTATTAGTTTTAATTAAATAGTTATTATTTGACGGCAAGGCATGTCAACCAGTGTTTTGATGTATGCCTTGATTGCCCTAATTATCGGACTCGTATGTGGATTGATTCCAGTTTATTCCAAGATAAAAGAAGATGCAAACAAGTTGAAATTAGTTACAGGAATCGCTGCGGGAATTATCATTGCTTCTGCAATGATGGTAGTAATTCCTGAAGGTTATGAATTAGCGACGATGGATGAACACGCCGCTGAGGAAGCCCTCGCCGGATCTACAGCATTGGTTATTCTCGAAGTAAATGATGGAGACATAACTGCCGCAGAAGGAATCGAAGAAATCGAAGAATTACTTGGCGGTCATGAAGAACATGAAGAAGATGGTCATGATGAGCATGAACAAGAAGGACACGAAGAAGAAGGTCATGATGAAGGTTTGAAAGCTGAAATCATGCACGTAATCGAAGAAGTCGAAGCTGGTGACATTAACGCTTCAGTCGGCATTTCTGAAATTCATGAATTAATCGCTACACATTCTCACGGTGAGGAACATGAAGAACATGCTGGAGTCCTAATTATTGGCGGAGCAATACTGGGAGGATTCATCTTAATGCTAATCTTAGAAGGGTCAGGAATCGGACACGCCGTTCATGAAGAACATCACGACCATTCTGATGAGCATGGGCACGGACACGTACACCACGCGACTTCTGGTTGGATGTTGGTATTTGGTTTGACTCTTCACGCAGCCACAGATGGATTAGCAATAGGAGCTGCTGCCGCTTCTGGTAGCTTCGCATTAACTGCAACCGTTGTTCTTGCGGTGCTAATCCACAAAGGGCCTGCCGCATTCAGTCTTGGAGTTTTCTCGATGCATGAGAGAAAAGAAAAGAAACAGTCTATCAGAGATGTTGCAATATTTTCACTTGCAACTCCAATAATGATGCTAGTAGCATACTTTGCTTTAGAAAATGTAGAAACTTCGACTATTGGATTGGCTATGCTGTTTTCAGCTGGTACATTCCTATATGTGGCAACTGTAGATACATTGCCAGATATACACAATCCCGAATCTGGTAAGAAAGCAATGATTCACGTAGTAATTGGTGTGATTATTATGATCGCTCTTCTTGCAATAATGAACGTGGCTGGTGTCGGGCACTCACATTGAAACGCGCATCGCTACCGCATTTCCCCCACCTAAGCAAAGGGAAACTATTCCGCTACTTGCTTGAAGTCTGCGCATTACGCCAAGCATTGTGATCAAACATCTGGTACCACTGCTACCAAGTGGATGTCCAAGTGCTACTGCACCACCGTGTAGATTGAATCTATCTTCAGGGATGCCAACTTCTTGAGCAACTGCGCATGATGCACTGGCAAAAGCTTCGTTATGCTCGTAGATGTCAATGTCCAATACATCCATCTGTGCCCTTTCCAGCAACATCTGAATCGCTGGTACTGGAGCATACATAACTCGGTGAGGTTCAACTCCAGCAGTGCAGTAATCTTCGATTATTGCAATAATTTCCCAACCTTGTTCTTTAGCAAAGTCCTCGTCTGCGATTAAAATTGCAGAGGCCCCATCGTTCAGTGTTGAAGCGTTTCCAGCCGTTACCATGCCGTCTTCTTGGAAGACCGCCTTCAATTCTGCAAGTTTCTCCGGTGTAGTGCCTGCTCGCACTCCTTCATCAACGGATAATTCGGGCATATCGAACCTCTCCCAATCAAACCAGCCATTGGCTTCGGCTTCTGCCGCCCTGTTTTGTGAGCGGGCGGCAAATGCATCCATCTTTTCTCGAGAAATATTACACTCATTTGCTACAATTTCACCTGTATTCCCCATGTGAACATCATTGTAGACATCCCATAGACCATCATGAACCATAGTTGAAACCAATTCTTTTTCTTCACCGTTTCTTTTTTCGAATTTTGGAGCGTTTGTCATAGACTCCATTCCGCCTGCAATAATTGCTTTGTATTCTCCAGCCTTGATACTGTTTGCAGCCATCATTGCGGCTTTCAAAGATGAGCCACATACCTTGTTGATTGTTGTTGCAGCGATAGAATTTGGTAAACCGGCACCTAATGCTACTTGCCTTGCTGGGGCTTGACCTGCTCCTGCTTGAAGCACTTGGCCGAATAGAACTTCATCGATTACACCGCTAGCCGGGTCAATATTACAGCGGTTCAGTAACTCAGTTACCGTTCTTGTTCCAAGTTCAACAGCGGATAGATTAGAAAGGCTTCCACGGAATTTTCCAATCGGTGTTCGTGCCACTCCACATATTGCGACTCGGGACATGATGCTCGGAAATATACGCATCACTTCAATATGTTCTTTGACGGAAGTGTTCTTGAATAGCGTTTCATCGCAGAGTTATGGCCAAGTTCAAGACCAATTTTGAAACAGACCGAGCAAAAGACCAGATGAGAAACATCGATATTGAAATCGATTTTACTCCTAATGCTCTTGCAAGCATCCTATACCGACAGGGAGACACCCACATTTTGTGCTGTGTTACAAAGGAAGCTAGAATGCCGGGATGGTTCCCAAAAGACACTCAAAAGGGATGGGTTCACGCTGAATATTCACTACTTCCTGGTTCAACAGATTCCAGATTTAGAAGAGAGAGAAACGGGGCGAAAGGAAGAACGCAGGAAATAGAGAGATTGGTCGCAAGGTCACTTCGAGGTTCAGTAGATCTTGAGGCTCTTGGCCCAATTGCACTTACAGTTGACTGTGACGTGCTAAACGCTGATGGGGGCACTAGATGTGCATCTATTACAGCTGCAAATATTGCAACAAGACTTGCTGTTCGAAGATTGATTGCAAATGGTGATTGTTTGCCAATAGAAATGAGGCCAACAAGAGAGGATAGAGAGAACGGATGGAAGCCACCTAATCTCTCTCCTGAAGAAGCATTAGAGCATGAAAACAGAGTCATACCTCATGATTTATCGGCTATATCTGTAGGATTAATCGGAGAATCTGTATACTTAGATCTGGATTATAATTTAGATTCAAACGCTGATGTAGACATGAACGTAGTTGGAACCTCTGACGGAAAATTTGTTGAAATTCAGGGCACTGGTGAAGAATCTACTTTTTCATATGATGAATTGCAAGAATTGCTGGACATGGCAAGAAACGGCCTATCTCAGTTAGCAGAAATGCAATCCGCAGCATTAGACGGTATTGAATGAGCCGTAAGGCTTGAAATACAGATGCTTGTGGACCAATTACTCCCGGGTCAGTAGCTTAGCTGGGAGAGCGCCGCACTGAAGATGCGGAGGTCGCTGGTTCAAGTCCGGCCTGACCCACCTCTTATTCACGTCTGATTGTGTGTTTTTTCCCACATTTTTGCGAACAAAAATAGCTAATTTTCCACATCATTCATTTGCTTGGTCATACTAGGCATATCATGGCGTCCGAGAATGTTGATACAAACTCGGAATTAGTTCTAGATGAAACCACAGATGCAAAGCCTGTTGACAAGGTGAGCAAGGAACTCGCAAACATCAGAAAAAGAAGGAATACTGATTCAAAAAGAAGATTTCCATCTGCAATTGAAGATTGGACATTGCTTGCTGGTTTCGGATATGGTTTGATTTACGCCCTCCTAATTTTCGGGATGTCTGCTGGCGTATTTGGAAAATCGACGAGTCTTGACCACTGGGCTAGTGGAACATTTTTGGATAGCGGAGAACAGTGTGAGGATTTGAGTGACACCCCCTGGATTCACATCTACCCTGATAACGATGTGGAATCATTA